>JAGRJB010000185.1 GCA_020442965.1 Pseudomonadales bacterium | reverse complement strand
AACAGATACAGCCACGGATGGAAATTGAAGAATGGAATGAGATCCGCCTGACCACGCTCATAGAGGCCGCCCAGAAAGAACGCAAGGGCCGGCGCGAGCACCAGAAAGATCAGGATGATGACGTATGCGAGCGGCGTGACGAAATAGCTCGCCAGCTCGCGTTTGAGAATGATCGGAATTTGCTGCATGCGGCTGATTCCTGCTGCGGGTCCCGAAGGCTTAGGCGGCGACGGTGCGGAACACATCGTCGAGCCGCCCGCTCGGCGCGCGCGCCCGCAATCCCTCGGGCGAGTCGTCTGCGACGATCCTGCCGTGCGCGATGATGATGGCCCGTGTGCAGACTGCGTCCACCTCTTCGAGGATGTGCGTCGAGATCACAATAATCTTGTTAGGAGCCATCTCATTGATGAGGCTGCGTACTTCGTGTTTTTGCAATGGGTCGAGCCCGTCAGTGGGTTCGTCCAATATCAACACAGCCGGGTCGTGCAATATGGCCTGCGCCAGCCCGACACGGCGACGAAAGCCTTTCGATAGTGTATCGATCGTCTGGTGCAGGACGTCGCCGAGAGTCAAGCGCTCGATTACATAGGCGAGGCGGGTTCGCCGTCGCTCGGTGCCAAGTCCGCGCAGCTTGGCGATGAATTCCAGGAATCCACGCACAGTCATCTCGCCATAGCTCGGCGCGCCTTCCGGCAAGTAACCCAGGACTGTCTTGGCGCGAATCGGGTCACTGACGACGTCGTGGCCGCAGATACTAGCCGTGCCCGCAGTGGGCGTGATGAACCCGGCAATCATGCGCATGGTGGTGGTTTTGCCGGCGCCATTGGGGCCGAGGAAGCCGAGTACCTCGCCTGACCGGACTTCGAAACTGACGTCATCGACCGCGGTTAGCGCGTGGTATCGCTTGGTCAGATTCTGCGTCTTGATCATAAGCTTCAGTGCGTGAGAGGGTGTTCGAGCGACAAAGTTCCTTGCGGCGGCGGATTTTGGCGAGTGGCGTTAATTCGCGCAAGTTCAGTCGCTCGTTCAGGTGCCGTGGCGCTCATCGCCAGCTACAATCAACGGGATGAATACACTCGTCAAGCGCACTACTTTGATCGTCCGCAGCTGCGAACGGTCGCTCGCCTTCTATCGTGATGTCTTTGGCATGACTGTCTACTACGACGACCAGATCGAGTTGGGCGGTGTCGGGCTTGCTGCCGGCAAGAAGGGCGATAAGACGCACCTGGTGATCATGCAGGCCCAGGACCCTGTGATCGGCATGATCGGCCTGTTGGAGTTCACGGAACCACGGCTACCGGAGCCGGCGCGCCGCGAGCGATTGGGGATCGGGGATCTGGTGTTCGTCATGCAGGGTGACGACGCGCAGGGCGTTTACCGCCGCGCGATCCGCTTCGGCGCGCGCATCCATGCGCCACCGCATGCGTATCACGTGCGCGGCGCGCAGGGCCAGACATTGTCGATGACGACCGTGAGTGTGTGGGATCCTGACGACTACTTTATCGAGTTCAACCAGCGGCACGCGGAGTGACTACGTCGCCGCAGCGCCGTGCCGAGAGTCGCCTCGTCTGGGATCTACCGGTACGGATCATGCATTGGACGCTTGCGCTGGCGGTGCTCGGCAGTTGGCTGACGCAGGAACTCGACAGCGCTTCTTTCGAGTGGCATGTTCGGTGCGGCTATGTCGTGCTGGTGACCGCGGTGGTACGGGTTTTGTGGGGCTTCATTGGCACCCGGCACGCGCGATTTCGCAATTTCGTTCGCGGGCCCGCAGCTATCTGGCGCTATGCACGGGCCTGGATCGTCGCGACGCCCGAATCGGCTACGCGTTACGTGGGGCACAATCCGTTGGGTGTGCTCGCGATTCTCGCCATGCTGGCAATGCTGATCGCGCAGGCGGTCACGGGATTGTTCGCTAACGATCAGATCTTCAGTGCGGGTCCGCTGTTCGGCTACGTCTCACCGGGCTTGTCCAACGACCTCACCGGATTTCACAAGAAACTGTTCTACTGGCTGCTGGCCGTCATCGCGCTGCACGTGACGGCCGCATTCGTCTATTTGTTCTGGAAGCGTGAGAACCTGATCCTACCGATGCTGACTGGACGCAAGTCCGCCCGCCTGGTCGCGGCGAATGATGCCATCAGCGGGTCGCGGCTGTTGCTGTGGCTAACGACTGTGGCGGTTGTCGCTGGAGCGCTCTATTGGGTCGTGCAGAGCGCGCCGCAAGCCTCACTCAGTTTTTTCTAGTTAGTGTGACGCCACCGTGCCGACTCAGCGGCACGGTGGCGCAGCGCGGTCAATCCTCTTGCTTGAACTTGTCGTGGCAGGCTTTGCACGCCTTGCCTGTCGCGGCGGCGGCCGGCTTGAACTTGGCCTCATCGCCAGTCCTGGTCGCAACGACGAGAGCGGCCGTCTCTGTCTGCAGGTTTTTCATCAGCTTGTCGAACTCGGCGCGGTTGCTCCAGATCTCGGGTTTGGCATGGGTATGTGTGCCTTTGGCCTGGTTCGACCCAGGCGGGAAGCCTTCGCTGAGCATGTTAGAGATATACGCGACACGTTCCGCCCGCTTCTGCGCTTCTTTGGCATTGAACGGCGCTTTACCAGTCGCCATCGCGCCGAGCGGCGCAAAGTTGCCCGCCATTACCGTGTACATCGCTTGTCGATACTCTATTTGTTGAGCGCTTACTGACGGCGCATCTGCCGCAAGCGCGAGACCTGCGCCGCCAAAGCTCGAAATCCCTGCTGCGAGCGCAAGCGCACCGAGGGCTGTCCTGACATTTACGAAACGGTTCGGCATTCGAAGATCCTCTTGAGTTGTCGAGTGAGCGTGCAGGCGGCGCCTGCTCACAGCGCGCAACTCTACCTGACGCTGGCCCGATGACGCTACCTCGCGGCCGTTGTTGGTCGGCCAACTGTCCATTCTGTCTTGGACAGCGCATCATCAGTGATTCCCAGACAATCAACCCATCTTGAGGTTGTCGCGTGAAAAGGGGGCGATATGATCCGATTCTGCATACTCCTGACGTTGCTGGTCGTCGGCGGACCAGTTTGCGCACAGGGACAGGACAGTCATCCGTCCGAGCGTGATCTGATGGTGATGAACGAATTACTGCCCGGGCAGTACGACAACTGGAACCAGAACTACTTCGATGGCCGTCGCAAACTTGCCGAGCCGCTGCGCCATGAGCGCCAGCATACCCAGGTTGCTCGGGTCAATGCTCCGGCACTCGGGGAGCATGTTTATTATGTAGTGGATTATCGTGACAACGACCCGGCCAAAGTCACGCGCCGACGGGTCTGGTCACTCACGGCCGATCCGCAGGCTGGCGCGGTGCGGATGAAAATCTTCTGGATCGATGACGCGAATTCTGTGCGTTACAGCGCTGGACTGACAGACGCAGCGCTCTGGAACAACGCCAAACCGCAGGATTTTCGCTATGCCGTCGGTTGCGACGTCTACTGGAAGAAGGAAGCCGGGCAGTTCGCCGGCGCGAGCAACCCGGAGACTTGCCGCTTCCAATCGGCAGGGTCGTCGGGCGGCAGGGGGGAGATCTTCGGTGACTATCGCTACACGCTGGCACCGTCCGCTTTGTGGATCTACGACGCTGAGCGCGACAGGCGCGGCAATTCGCTCGCCGGTCATCCGAGTGGCGTGGCCTACCAACTGCAACGTGCACGCGAGTTCACGTGTAATGCCGATATTCCGGGCGTCGGTGGCGGTGCGGCAATTCCGTTCGAGCGTTACTCGGACTTGAAATTGCACGACAAGGGTGGCGTTGTCTGGTTCAAGACGCGCGAGGAGAAGCCGCGCGAGCTTGGGTTGACCTTGTCGTTCGTCGACTGGCCACTCAACAACGAAACGGGTGCCTTTACGCGCAACGCCCTGGTGCTCTACGTCAACGAGCGAATTGACGGACAGGTCAAGAACCTTGCCTACGCGGGGACCGACCCCAAGGTCGATCGCATGTTCATCAATCTCAAATGGATGCTGGTCAATTGCTACATGCAGTGGAATCGCGACGTCAAGCCGGAGTTCTAAGGTAGACGCTCTGCGGTTCTTTCCCCGAGCCGCGGATGGTGACGTTCAGTCGATGCTACCGCCGCGCAATTTCGCGATGTGTTCGCGGTGCTGACGCAAGATCCTGCGCGTTTCGTTCACTTCCGGGCGTTCGGCCAGGCGTGCGATGAGATCGGGCAGTTCGTGCCATTTGCGGCCCCAGCCTAACAATCGGGCTGCATCCTCGATCACCAGCAGTTCGCGCCGCTCGAATGACATCGCTGATCGTCGTACCGGTACGATCGGGGCGACGGGTCGCTCGGTTTCGCGCCGCAGGGCGCGAGGATGGGCCGAGACGTTGCTGCGCCCGATGATCGCTACGGGAACGCCTGCCCGCTGTTGCATCAACAGGCGGTGAACGCGCGACGCTGGAACGCGCGGCATTTCCTGCGTCGCGTCGCTGGCGTGTTCGTCGTTGCTCGGGTCGCGCGCAGCGCTGCCGTCTGGCGTAGCGGGAGCATCGTGCCTCGACGTGGCTGCGTGCGCTGGCGTTGCTACCGCGGTCGGATCCTTGGCGCCCAACACGTCGCGGCGCTCCGTTTCATTGGTCGCGAGCGGAATGAATCGCTCGACAGTCGTTAGGCCGACCAGGTTGGCCAGAAACGCCATTGCTTCCAGCGCTTCAAGGAACGCGCGATCTCCTTCGACGCTACGCGCGGCGACACTGCGCGACAGTACGGCGACACGTTGTCGGGCGAGCTCGACGATCCATCTCGCCGGCCGCTCGTGCTTCGGCCACGGCTGCACGTGCCAATAGCGTTGATCGTCGAGTGCGAGATATTTCTCATGCAATGCCAGACTCTGTTCCCAGCGTGCCAGCAGCAGCCGCAGCTGCTCGGCGGTGGAGGGGCTAACTGACGTCTCGGTGGGCATCCGGAGAGCTTACGAGCCAGGGTGTCATCCGCCCGAGACCTGCCGCACAAAGGCATGTGCGCCGGTTCACAGCTTCGGAATATGCGCATGGTTTTCTCGGTTGATGCCCCGCAAGGTTGTTGTTGTGCAAGGACCCAGAATGACAACAGTTTGGTCGATCGGCGTCGGCGCGCTACTTGCCGCGCTCGCCTCGATTGCGCTTGGCGCTGAGAGCAACGCGGCCCTGGAATTCAGGGCGGCGGTGGCAGCCACCCCCGATCTGAGCCGCGGCGAACAACTCTTCGACACCTGCCGGGCCTGCCACAATTCCGACGGTTCGGGCACGTCGGACGGCAATGTAGCCGCGATCGGCGGCCAGCACTACCGCGTGGTGTTGCAGCAACTCGTGGATTTTCGCCACGACAAGCGCTGGGACATTCGCATGGAGCACTTCGTCGATCGGCATCATCTGAAGGGTCCGCAGGAACTTGCGGATGTTGCCGCTTACGTATCGAGCCTGCCGCGGCCGTGGCCTCCCTCGTTCGGTGATGGCAAGGATCTCAAGCTCGGCGCGGGTGTCTATCTCGCGCGCTGCGCTGGCTGCCACGGTGCGACGGGGCAAGGGAGCAATGCGAGCAAAACACCACGCATCGCGGGGCAGCACCATGCTTATACCGTGCGCCAGTTGCAGGATGCAGCTGACGGCCGGCGTCCGAACATGACCAACCTGCACACACGGATCGTGAGCCAGTTGTCTTTTGACGAGATCAATGGCATTGCCGACTATCTCTCGCGGCTGGCCGCGCGCAATTGACGATGGCTTGTTAGTAGACCGTAAATCCCGTGATCGGCCCGAACGGCCTGCTGGTCTTGGAGATGGGCGATTTGAAGGACTTCGGCTTCACGACCAGTACATCGCACGGCATCCGCTCCAACGCCTTCTGAGCCGTGTGTCCGATAAACAAGCGGCGCAATCCGGAGCGCGATACCGCGCCCATGACGACGATCGCAGCGCCGAGTTTCTTGGCGAGCGTCGGAATTTCATCGGCGGCGTCACCTAACAAGAGATGCTGGCGTTTCGTTGGAATCTTGACAGTGCTGGCTAGCTTGTCAACGGCTTTAGCCAGTTTGGCGCGATGTTCCTGTTCGATCTCCGGCGCAACCTGGGTGAGGCTCACATATTGCCCGGGATAGCCCGGCGCAAAGAACGGGTACGGCCGGTAAGCGTGTGCCGCATGCAGCTCGCCCGCCAGCAGATTCGCGTAGGATGCCGCCGTCGCCAGCAGTGTTTTGTCGAGCGATGCAGGTTTGTCGTGCGCGTGCTGCGGATCGATCGCCGCCAGTACTTTGGGTTTCTGGTATTTGCGCGCGGTGCGCACGAGCAACACCGGCATCGGGCAGGTGCGGATCAGCTCCCAATCAGAATGGCTCACAACCAGATGTGCCCCGGGAATGTGATGTTCTGACTCGAGCACGACCAGGTCGGCTCGTTTCGCGAGCGCACGCCGGACGATCGCTTCCTGGACCGGGAAGTCCCACTCCGCGAAGGCAGAGCATTTCACTCCACGCAATAGCGGCGACTTGATCAGCTTGTCGATCGATTCTTGTCGATCCGCCCGAATCAAGTCGATTGCTTGCCTGCGGCTGATGCGTTTGCCGTCACGCCGCAAGGTCTCGCTCACGATCGGGTCCGCGATGGCGTGGAACAGCTCGATCGTCGCACCGGCCTGACGAGCGATCGTCGCTGCTTTCGCCAAAGCGCGTCGCGGCGGCTTGCTCGGCGACTTGATCGCGACCAGGATGCGTTTCGGGGACTTCGGCGTGGGCATTGCGTGTTCTCCTTTTGCCTCTAGGATCGCAGTTGCCGCTGGGTGGCGCTATTCGGATCTACCCCTAGCGCCGGTGAGAGCTCTGGCTTGTGCTCAGCGCAGCGCGTGCACGACAT
>JAGRJB010000184.1 GCA_020442965.1 Pseudomonadales bacterium | reverse complement strand
CGCATGCGATTTTACTTTTTCTCGGCAGCGCGCTTCTCATCCAGCCATTTCTTGACGACCGTCCAGGTCGTTTCATTGGGACGCGCGTCGTCCATGGGCGGTGGCGTCAGATATTTCTGATAGCGCGTATTCAGCACGTCCATGAGTTTCGGCGAGATCTTTTGTTTGTCGAATGTGGAGAATCCAGTGGCGTTGAAGATCATGGTGCCTGGGCGGCCGCCCATTTTCATCCACGGGAGGAATTCTGACACGCGCTGCCAGCTGATGCGCGATTCGCTCGTTCGAGGTTGCTTGGCATTGATGAAATCCGCCGCCTTGTAGAACGTGTTGAATATCTCCATAGCGTGGTACTTTCCACCGACGTAGTCTTGGTAGTCGCCAGTGAGCGGATTGGTGTAGAAGAGCGGGACTTCGGACGACGATACCAACGTGTCACCGTACTGTCTGAGCGTCACTTTCGCCGGCGTGCCGTTCTCGTCGATCGCATACGACATGCGGCGCATGTTGACCGGATCGTTAGCAACGTGCACCACGTCGACCATCTCGCCGGTCCAGGGATTCTTCCACCGATCGATGACTTGGTTCGTCTCGGGATCGAGGTAAACCATGATCTCGCGCGAGACGCTGCGAAAGCCATTGCCGCGCTGCGGATCAGTGGCCTGATCGCACTGCCGAGTGTTGATACCAACCACGTTGAAGAGATGCCGGTCTTTCTCGCCGGGCACGCGGCTGTAGAGCCTGCCTTCCCACATGGCATAGTGCGGAACGCCTTTCTCGGTCGTACCGCAAGTCATTTTGGCGCTCCAGACGTAGGCATCGTTGCCGGTTCGCACGGCGTCTGGTGCCAGCAGCCCGGCAGCGGCGAGTGGCGTTGCGATCGCCGTCAGCATCACGAGCCCAATTGATCTGCGCATAAATTCCCCTTTGATCGGTGACTTGAGAATGAGTCTCGGCCGCGCCGAGCTTGCCCGGTCGCGACGCGCAGAATCGCAGAGTCGCCCGGCGCGATCAACCGGCGCGCTTGCCGACGCGTACACGGCGAATCAGGACGCCTGCGCGGCGAGTCAGTATGATCGGCGGGTGACTGTCGACTGCCGCAATCCAGCGCGCCACGACCATCGGTTTGGCCAAGGCGCGCGCACGCCCAAAGAGCGGCGCATGCTCATCGCTGTCTGGTTGACGATTACCGTGATGATTGGCGAGGTGATCGTTGGGCTGTGGTCTGGCTCGATGGCATTGTTGGCCGACGGCGTTCACATGGGAACGCACACTATTGCGTTGGGTGTCGCTTGGTTGGCTTACGTCTTGACACGTCGCCACGCCAGCGATCGGCGTTTCAGCTTCGGCACCGGCAAGGTTCAGGAGCTCGCGGGATTCGGCAGCGCCATCCTGTTGGCCGTCGGGGCAGTGATGATCCTGTTCGAGGCGGTACCGCGCTTGCTCGCGCCCCAGTCGATTCACTACACCGAGGCTATTGCTGTGGCCTTCGTCGGTTTGCTCGCCAATGTGGCGTCGTTCTGGATCTTGCGTGGTGCGGCGCACGAATCGCACGACCCCGACGAGCCGCACGTTCACGAGCCGGGCGACGATCACACGCATGCTGATTCCAATCTCCGCGGCGCCGTGCTGCATGTGCTGGCCGATGCCATGACATCGGTCGGTGCAATTGTCGCGCTGCTGGCCGGTCGCTACCTCGGCTGGTCGTGGCTCGATTCGGTCGTCGCCATCGTCGCTGCGGTCGTTATCGCAGTGTGGGCAGTGAGTTTGCTGCGAGCGACTGCGCGCGTGTTGCTGGATCAGGAGGCGTCCGCGAACTTGCGTGCCGCGGTCAAGGAGACGCTCGAGGCGGACGCCGATACGCGTGTTGCCGATTTGCACGTCTGGGCTGTCGGGCCGGGTATTCATACGGTGATTGCGTCGGTGATCGTGCATGGTGAGCAACAGCCCAGCGACTACCGCGCACCCCTCGAGGAGCGGCTCGGTATCGTGCATCCGGTGATCGAAGTGCAGCGTTGCGAAGCGCCTGAACACGCAGCGTGAATTCAAGACCTGAAAGCCGTGGCGCCCGTTCGGCGGACGATCATGCCCTAACATCCGTCCTGGCATGTCCGCGCTGCTCCCGCGCAGAGCTCCAGTTGGTGTCCGCCGGCTGGATTTGCGATGTATGTGGCGCAGGTTACCCCGTTGTTGGTGATGTTCCGTGGCTGCTGCGTGAACCGCAGGACGCGATCGCCGAGTGGCGCGCACGCTTGGCTTTGCTGACTCGACAATTGGGCGACGACGCTAGTCGTGCCGATCGGGAACTCGCCCGGCTGACCGACCAGAGCGCGCTGCCGGACAGGACGGTCCAGAGGTTACAGCACCTGAGTGAGGCCAACCGCAAGCAGGTCGCGCTCCTCGAGAATCTGCTGCGCCCATTGGTGCTGCCGGGCGTCCTGGCCAGTGTGCAGCGCGGGCTCGGCACTAGCTTGCCGATCGAGCAGGGTCTGACTAACTACTATGTCAACCTGCACCGCGATTGGGCATGGGGCGGCGAAGAAAACGACGCGACGTTCACTGAAGTACGCGCAGTACTCGGGTCGCAGGCACAGTTGGGCCGCACGCTGATCCTGGGCGCTGGCGCAGGCAGGCTGGCGTACGACATCCATGAGGGGTATGCACCGCCGCTCACCGTATTGACCGATTACAATCCGCTGTTGCTGTTCGTGGCGCGCGAAATGTTCGCGGGTCGCGACCTCCAGCTGTATGAGTTCCCGGTTGCGCCGCGCGGGTTGTTGGATTCCGCGGTGCTGCGCCGCCTGAGTGCACCGCGCGCCGCGCGCGGTGGTTATCATATCGTGGCGGCGGACGCGCTCGACGCGCCGTTCGCGCCCGGCTCTTTCGATACGGTTGTGACGCCCTGGTTGATCGATGTGGTCGGCGAGCCGCTCGCGCCGTTCGCGGCACGGGTGAATCACTGGCTCAAGCCACGTGGCCGTTGGATCAACACGGGTTCGCTGGCGTTCAATCGTGCGCCGTTTGCCGAGCGATTGTCGCTCGATGAGACGCTGCAGATCGTGACGGCGAGCGGCTTCGCGCCCCCGGACTTGCGTGAAGCGACCATTCCATACATGCGCTCACCCGCGAGCCGCCACGGGCGGCTCGAAACAGTCGTCAGTTGGTCGGCGATCAAGAGAGAGGCTGCGACTTATCCTGCCGCGCGGCGCGTGCCGCAGTGGTTGACGAATGATTCGGTGCCAGTGCCGCGAACGGCAGCGCTGGAATTTGAGTCAGTGTCGTCACGCGTGCACGCGTTTATGCTCGCACTCGTCAACGGCGAGCGCTCGGTTCGGGACATGGCGCGGCTGATCGCCGAACAGCGCCTGTTGCCAGCCGATGAGGCGGAAGCGGCTGTTCGACGTTTCCTGCGCCGCGCTTTCGAGGCAAGCGAGCAGCGGGATCAGTACTAGATATCTCTTGGGAGCACTGTGGGAGTGATGATGGACCAGAACATTCGCGTTGCCGGCGTCGCGGCGCTCTTCATTGCCGTGGCGTTTGCCGTCCATTTGTTGAACGCTTACTACTTCGAGCCGCAAATGGGGTTCAGGTCGGTAGCGGACTATATGTCGGCCGATCGATTGCGTGTTGGCCTGCGTGCGGAGTCCTGGACGTGGAGCGGCTATGGCCACTTTGTCACAGGTATTGCGTTGATCGTCATGGCGGCCGTCGTGCGCGAATGGTTTGTGGTGCGCCGCCCCGTTGCAGCGACACTAACGGCCTTGGTCGGTGCGTTGGCCGGTATCGCGTTTTTGTTGATTGGCGTCATGGACCTGCAGGGTCGCGATATCGCTCTGGCGTACGACCGCGCCAACCCGGGGAACACCACTGCAATAGTCCTGGCAGCCGCCTATCCGCGCCAGATAGCCAGTCTCGCCGGCCTGATACTGCTCGGCTGGTTCATCGTGCAGTTCACCTGGTGTGCACGCGAGTTCGACAAACTGCCGCGGCTCTTTGGGTTCTTCAGCTACGTCGCCGGTGTAGCGTCGTTCTGGGTGTTTCGGTCGACCGGCGCTTACGCGATTGCCTACCTGCTGATTCCGCTGTGGGCGTTGGGTGTCGGCATCATTCTGTATTCGCGCTCGCGGACGCTGGCTGAGTTTGAACCGCAGTACGTTTGACTTCGCTCGCATAGGCGGCCTTGCCGGCTATCGCAAGATCATAGATACGCTGGCTCTGGCCGCCGATCGAGCGGATCAACGCGGCGTGTGTGCTGCGCGTGGCGTCCGACCACTGCTTACGCTGCTCGTCCGACAGGTTGTAGACCTTGAAGCCCAGTTCGTCCGCGGCCGCGAGATCGGTGCGGATCTCTTCGCGTACCGCACGGCGAATCTCGGGTTCGGCGGGAAATTCGTCGCGCAAGATCTTGCGGACATTCTCTGGCTGTTTGTCCCACCAGCGCTTGTCCGCGACGATCACCGACATGGCTAAACTGTGATTGGTCATCGAGAGATGCGGTGCCTCCGGCGCGATACCGGTGCGCGAATAAAGCGTAACGCCATTCTCGCCCGCCGCAATCAGCCCGGTTTGCAGCGATGGAATGATGTCAGCGTAGCCGAGCGGGATCAGATCGGCATGCAGTGCTTGCCCTAACAGCTCGGCGCTCTTGCTCGCGGCAATACGGAATCGAACGCCCCGCATATCGTCCGGCGTTAGGGTTGGCTTGTCACGGCTCCATTTTTGTTGTGCACCGAGTTCGTACCAGGCAATGAATTCGAGGCCACGCTCGGCAAAGAGCTTGCGGTATTCGCTGGTAAGGAAGTTGTCGAATACGTAATCTGCTTCGGCGTCGCTATCGAACAGGTAGGGCGTGTAGATCAAAGCGACTTCGGGCACGATCGTCGAAGCGATCAGCGCCGATAGATTGGCAAATTGCACACGACCGCGTCGCAGGCCCGAGACGATCTGATCTTCCGAGCCGAGCTCGCCGTGGATCAACATTCGCATCGTAATCTGGCCGTTGCCGGCAGCCTCGGCATCGCGTTGAAATTTGAGCCACGAAGCTTCGCCTGCAGTGCCTTTGGCGGCGGTTCCGCCGACGACCACCTCGATCGTTTTCGTTTTTGGAGCGCAGGCGGTCAGCGCGGCGCACAGTGCGAGGCCAGCGGCGATCAGGAACGAGTTCGAAAGCTTATGTTGCACTTGGGACCCCACGAAAATCTCGGAAACCGCTGCGATTATAGAGACCCCAATGCTCGAGCGGCAGCTTTCGGCAGCCTGCCGCATGCGGCAGGCTGCAGCTAGCCGCTGATTGCCACACTCTGCCATCACTCGTCGGCGGCCTGCCGCAATTGCGTCCCTACGGGGCACGTTTTGCTTGTTGCAATGATCTCGAGAGCAGCGGGCTCTCGGCAGATCAGACAAAAGGTGA
>JAGRJB010000183.1 GCA_020442965.1 Pseudomonadales bacterium | reverse complement strand
GGCGACCGCCTTTGTGGCGCATTCGTATGCTATCCCGACGCTCGGCTGGCCCTCGGACATTCGTGCGTGGCAGATGGGGGATCTGCAGAAGTTCTTCAAGACCTATTATGCGCCTAACAACTGTACCCTGGTTCTGGTGGGCGACGTATCGCCGCAAGAAGTATTCGCGCTCGCGAGGAAATATCTGGAGCCAATTCCACGGCAGGAACCACCGCCCGCTCTGCGTACGGTGGAGCCGGAACAACTGGGCGAGAAGCGTGTGCTGATCGAGCGACGTGCGCAGACGCCCCTCCTGCAGATCGCCTACAAGGCTCCCAACGCCGCCGATCCGCGCATGCCTGCACTCAATCTCCTGCAAACCATTCTGGTTGGCGGTGATGCCTCACGCCTGCATCGCTTGCTGGTGGAGAAGGAGAAACTCGCTATTTCCGTATCGGGCTACCTGCAGGAAGGCTTCGATCCGGGGTTGTTGTGGCTCGCGCTCGCATTGCCGGAAGGTGCTGATCCGGCGGTGGTCGAGCGCGTGCTCGATGCCGAACTCGATCAAGTTGCGCGCGATGGCGTGACGGCGGACGAACTCAATCGTGCCAAGAATCTGACCTTGGCGGGCTTTTGGCGCGGCCTTGCGACTATCAATGGCAAGGCGCGCTTGTTAGGCGAGTTCGACGTTTTTCATGGCGACTATCATAAGTTGTTTGCGGCGCCCACCGATTATGACGAGGTGACGCTGGCCGATGTCAAAGCAGTGGCGGCAGAAGTCCTGCAAAAGCGCAGTCGTACGGTCGGAGTGCTGCTGCCGCAAGACGCGACCGCGCGCAACGCACCCGAGCAGCAGGGTGAGTCGAGGACTGGCACGCCGGCAAAGGTTGGGGGCTGAGATGCGCCGGCAATCAATGGTGGCCAGCTTTCTGCACACGGCGCTCATGTCTGCCATCGCGCTGGGCCTGAGCGCTGCGGCGCACGCGACGTCGCCCACCAAGCAGGATATTCGCCGCGAGGTTGAGCAGCGAGTCGGCGTGCGCGTGCCTGCCCACGAACGCTTTACGCTGCCGAACGGGCTCACGGTCATTCTCGTGCAGCGCAAAGAAGTGCCCCTGATCGCATTCTCGGCGGTCGTTCGAGGTGGCGCGCTGGCGGATCCCGCCGGATCGCCGGGCGTCGCGTCGCTCGTCGCGGGTCTGCTCGACAAGGGTGCGGGTAAGCGCGACGCATTTGCGTTCGCCGATGCGGTCGCCAACGTCGGTGGCAGCTTCGATGCGGGCGCAGGTAACGAATCGATCGAGGTGGGCGGCGAGTTCATGAGTCGCGATCGCGAGTTGATGATCGAATTGCTGGCCGACGCTCTGTTGCGTCCGCGGTTGGACGCTGGCGAATTCGACAAGCTGCGCGCGCGGCAGATCGAGTTGATCAAGGCAGCCAAGGACTCCGATCCATCGAGTCTGTTGTCTACCTACGGCCGCGCGTTCCTGTTCGGCAATCACCCTTACGGCCGCCCCGTCGATGGCAGCGAGCGCTCGCTCGCTGCCATCAAGCATGAGGCTGTGGTGAGCTTTCATCGCGACCAGATGGGCGCCGAGCGGTCCACACTGGTGTTCGCCGGGGACTTCGATTCCGCGTGGCTGCGCAAGGCCGTAACGACGGCCTTCGGTCACTGGGAGCACGCGGGCAAGCCCTTGCCAACACTCGCGGCGCCAGCGCGCATCAAAGGGCGGCGTGTCTTGTTAGTCGACGCACCGGGCGCAGTGCAAACCTATTTTTGGATCGGCAATGTCGGCGTGGCTCGCAAGTACGTCGGCCGGCCCGCTCTCGATCTCGTCAATACGCTCTATGGGGGACGTTTCACGTCCATCCTGAATTCGGAGCTGCGCGTCAAATCGGGGTTGTCCTACGGCGCGAGTTCGGCATTCGCACGTGGCAGCGTCGCGGGCGAGTTTGCGATTCGCTCGTTCGTGCTGACCGAGAATACCGGCAAGGCGGTCGATCTGGCGCTCACAACCTTGGACGAGTTGCACGAGCGTCCCGTCGCGCCCGACATGCTCGAGTCGGCACGCGCTTATGTGTTAGGGCAGTATCCGTTGCGGCTCGAGACGGCAGCCCATTGGGCCGCCACGTTCGGCGATCTCGAGCTCTATCATCTGCCGCTTTCGTACATAGAAGGCTATGGTCCGGCGCTGCAGGCCGTCGACGCGACTGCGGCCAACGCCGTGATCGCGGATGCCTTTCCGAAGCCCGAGGATGTGGCGATCGTGATGATCGGCGATGCTGCCAGGATACGCGCAGATGCGGTGAAGTTGGGGCCAGTGACCGAGATGCCGTTGACGGCGCCGGACTTCGCGCCGGCCAGTATCGTTCAATAACTGACAATTCATTTCGGGAGAAATATGGCGGCTCAAGGCTCGGCGGCGAAAGCGATCCTCTATGCATTCGTTGCCAACCTCGGTATCGCCGTCGCCAAGTTGGCGGCGAGCCTCTACACCAATTCCGGCAGCATGCTCGCCGAAGCGATCCATTCGTTCGCCGACGCTGGCAATCAGGTGCTGCTGTGGCTGGGCTTGAAGCAATCGCAACAGCCACCGGATGAGAAACACCCGTTGGGCTACGGCAAGCTGTCGTACTTCTGGAGCTTCATCGTCGCGA
>JAGRJB010000182.1 GCA_020442965.1 Pseudomonadales bacterium | reverse complement strand
GAGGCGAGCACGCTGCCGCCGGGGCTATCGACACGCAGCACGATCGCCTTGACGTCATCATCCAGCCGCGCTTCACGAACGAGACGAGCGGTCGACTCCCCACCGATCACGCCAGAGGGCTGTTCTCCGTCCAGGATCTCACCAGAGGCAACAATCACCCCGACCTTGGCGCGACCATTCACCTTCAGCTCTTTCTGGGCACGCACGACGCGTAGATAGTCGACCAACGACGTCGACTTGTACGAATCTCCGTCGTCGTTCTCACCTACCAACTCAACCAACTGATCCTCGAATTCGAGATTGGTCTTCAAACCAGTGACGAGCTTGGCATCGAGCGCCACTTTGGCGGTGTCACCGCGCGCAGTTTCGACCGCCTGCGTGACGGTCTCGACGTACTTGGTAAGATCAGCTTCTGTCAGCCCGCGCGCTTTGGCGACGTCAGCACGGTAGTTGTTCCACAGCGTGTTGAGATAACCGAGGCTCTCGATGCGATCCTCCGGCGACATATCCTTGCGTGTGTAAACCTCGACCGCACTCTTGTAAGCACCGACGCGAAAGACATTCATCCTGACGCCGACTTTCTCCATTAGGTCGGTGTAGAACATGCGATAGCGCTCGTACCCATCGATGAACACGAAGCCCATCGGGTCGAGATACACCTCGTCCGCATGTGCCGCCACGTAATATTGTTCTTGCGTGAACACCGTTCCGCGAGCCAGCACCTTCTTGCCCGCCGCGCGAAAGTCATCGAGCGCTGCGGCGAACTCGGCGAGCGACGGCTGACCGCCGCCTGCGAGATCATCGAGATCCAGCACGACGTTGGCGATGCGCTTGTCGTCCTTGGCGGTCTTCAGCGCGTCGGTGAGATCCCACAACAGCGTCTCCGACTGCCCGGTGCCCTGAACCTGATCGAGCGCGCGTTGTAGCGGATCGCCCGACAATTGCTCGACGATCGTACCTTCGGGCCGGATTATGAGCGCGGAGTCATTGGCGATGTGCGGGATCGACGGCCGCAACGCACCGACCAGTATCCCGAACAGAACCAGGAGCACGATCAGGTGCAGGAACTTGCGCAGACCATCGAGTCCGCGCCAGAGCGTTGCGAAGAACTTTCCCACGAGTCGTTAGTTCAGATCTTCTCTTCGATGCGGGCCTTCTTGCCCGACAGCTCGCGCAGGTAATACAGCTTGGCGCGCCGCACTTTGCCGTGACGCTTGACGCTGACATCCGCGATCGAGGGGCTGTGGGACTGGAAGACGCGCTCGACGCCTTCGCCATGCGAGATCTTGCGCACGGTGAACGAGGAGTTGATACCGCGATTGCTCTTGGCGATGACGACGCCCTCGTAAGCCTGGACGCGCTCGCGATCACCCTCGGTCACTTTGACGTTGACCACGACGGTATCGCCCGGATTGAAGGCCGGCAGTTCCCGGGTGATACGTCTTTGTTCCATTGCTTGAATGATGTTCGCCATGTCAGTCACCTTTGTTAGTCTCACCGGCGCGTATTTGCGCGGCGAGATACTCGTTCAACAATTTGCTCGACTCGCGATCGAGCCCAGCCTGTGCAATCAGATCCGGACGCCGACGCCACGTGCGCGCCACCGCCTCCTTGCGCCGCCAACGCTCGATTGCCGCATGGTCGCCACCTTGCAGCACGAGCGGCACCGAGCGCCCTTCGAATTCCACCGGCCGCGTGTACTGCGGCCAGTCCAGCAATGCAGCGGTGGCTCCCGAGTCACCAAACGACTCTTCGACGGACGACCGCTCATCGCCCAGGGCGCCGGGCAGCAATCTTACCAGCGCATCGATTACGACCAGCGCCGGAAGCTCGCCACCCGACAATACATAGTCGCCCACCGATACCTCTCGATCAATACGCGTCTCGACGATCCGCTCGTCGATACCCTCATAACGACCCGCAACCAGCACTAACCCTGCGCTGCTCGCCCATTTCAGCGCGAGCGTCTGGGAAAACCGCTCCCCCTGCGCCGACAGATAAACTCGCTCCGCGCCGGCGGGCGCCCGTGCTGCCGCCGCGTCGATCGCAGCCGCGAGCGGTTCGGGCTTCAATACCATCCCCGGGCCACCACCATAGGGTCGGTCATCCACCGTTCGATGCGCATCTGTCGTATGCGCACGCGGATCCTCGCAAGACACCTGCGCGAGTCCACGCTCGATCGCCCTGCCGACAATCCCGTGCGCCAGTGCCTCGTGGATCATCCGCGGAAACAGCGTTACCACCTCGATGTGCACACGCCGCTCCGCCTGACTACCCCAAGAATCCTGGCTCAAAAATCGACCGGCCAATCCACTTCGATCGACCGGCTGGCCTGATTCACCCGCAGCAGATGCTGCTGAGTGACCGGCAACCAATGGTCGCGCTCGCCGCGCACGACCATCACATCGTTCCCCGGCGTGGTCACGAAGTGATCGACTACCCCGAGTACCGAGCCCTCGAGATTACGCACCTCGAGCCCCACCAGATCGCTCAGGTAGTACTCGCTGCTTGCTGTCGGCGGCAAACGCTCGCGCTCAATCTCGATCCACGCGCCCGTCAATTTCGCCGCGCCGTTGCGCTCATCGATACCCGCGAACTTGGCGATCCAGCCGTCGCCATGCTGCCGCCATTCCACCAAAGTCAACGGCGCACGCAAGTCATCGGCCGATCGTACCAACCAGTCACGCCGCTCGAAGATATCCTCGGGCCGTGCCATGAACGACTGCACCTTGACCCAGCCTCGCACCCCGTTCGGGGCTCCGATGCGACCGAGCTCGATCCACCCCTTGTTAGTCACACCAGTGTCACACCAGCGTCAAACGGCCGCCGGAGCGACCGCGCAAACGATGTGTCAGGCGGCAGCGCTCGCGCTGCTCTTGCGGAAAGTCGTTACCAGCTGCTTGACGCGATCGGATTGCTGCGCGCCCTTGGACAGCCAGTAGTCGATGCGCGGCAAATCCAGGCGCAGTTTGACATCACTCTTGCGAGCGACCGGGTTGAAGAAACCCACCTGCTCCAATGCCTTACCGCCCTGGCGCTTGCGGCTATCGGTCACCATCACGTGATAGAACGGCGAATTCTTGGCGCCACGTCGTGTCAGGCGGATCGTCACCATGTCTTGCAAACCCTTTGATTACACGGCCCGCGCCCGCGCATTAGCGCCCGGGTCGGCCAAAAATGAGCGCAAATTCTACGCAGATTCGCCAGTCAGCGAAAGGGGCACGGATCGAACTCAGGCCGGCCCGCCCGGAAAGCCCGGTGGCACGCCCCCTTTAAAGGCGCCCAGCATGCGTTTCAACCGCCCGCCCTGCATGCCCTTCATCATTTTCTGCATCTCGAGAAACTGCCTCATCAGGCGGTTAACGTCCTGCACCTGAACGCCCGCGCCCGCCGCGATGCGCCGCCGCCGCGACCCGTCCAAGAGGCCTGGCTGCCGCCGCTCCCGTTGCGTCATCGAATTGATGATTGCGAGTTGCCGGCGCACCTCCCGATCGCCATTCTCAACCGGCGCAGCTCCGCGGGTGGCCGCTTGGGGCAGTTTGTCCATCAGGGAACTCATACCACCCATCTTCTGCAGCTGCTCC
>JAGRJB010000181.1 GCA_020442965.1 Pseudomonadales bacterium | reverse complement strand
AGCACGGCCTGCTCCGCCTCGACCGAGTGCGGTGGCACGCGGCCCTCGAGGTTGACGACCGGATTGCGTTTGAATCTTGGGTTGCTGGTCATGGCTGACCGCAAATACTACGCGCCGGCGGCGCGCTTGTGATGCCGATTCAGCGTGCGCTCACCGAAAAATTCCGGTGGCGCGCGCGAATCGTCCAGCCTACTCGCTCGCGGGCTGATCTTCCGACGTGATCACGACCAGCAAATCGACATTCAAATCGCTGTGCAAGTGAACCGTGACGGTATGCTCGCCAACCATTCTGAGCGGCCCATTGGGAAGACGCAGCTCGGCACGCGCGATCTGCTGACCTGCCTTGGTCGCCGCCTCTGCGATATCTGCGGTACCGATCGAGCCGAACAATTTACCCTCGTTACCCGCCTTCGCCGTGAGCTCAAGCTTGAAGTCCTTGAGCCGCTCGGCCCGGCTCTCGGCGTCTTGCAGTTCGGCGTGCGCCAACTTCTCGAGTTCGGCGCGGCGGGCCTCGAACTTTCTGATGTTATCGGGCGTCGCGAGCGTCGCCTTGCCGGTGGGCAACAGGTAGTTGCGGCCGTAGCCTGATTTGACGTCGACGCGATCGCCGATCTTGCCCAGGTTGGCCACCTTCGTGAGAAGAATTACATCCATGACTAACTACCTGTCAATGCTGATCAGTGTACGGCAGCAAGGCGAGAAAGCGTGCTCGCTTGATCGCCGTTGAGAGCTGGCGCTGATAGAACGCCTTGGTGCCGGTGATGCGGCTCGGCACGATCTTGCCGGTCTCCGTGATGTACTGCTTCAGGGTGCCGAGATCCTTGTAGTCGATCTGTTTGACATCGTCGGCCGTGAATCGGCAAAAGCGGCGGCGGCGCGAAAATGTACGGTTCATGTTCATCTGTCTGGTGCTCCGATTTCTTTAGTCGTCAAGGCCGACATCGTCGGCGTCGGCTGGCGCACGCGCCCGGCGCCGTGGACGACGATCACCGTCGTCGTCGTCGCGCAGACCACGATCGTCGTCGTCATCATCATCGCGGCGTCGCGAATCACCCTCGTCCTCGCCAGCCTTGGCCATCGGCGAAGGCTCGGTGACGGCCTCGTCCATCGAAACCACCAGGTTTCGGATCACCGCATCGGAGAAGCGGAACGCGCCGGTCAGTTCGGCGAGCGTGTTCTGATCGCACTCGATGTTCATCAGAACGTAGTGCGCCTTATGCACCTTGGCGATCGGAAAGGCGAGTTGGCGCCGACCCCAGTCCTCGAGTCGATGCACCGACCCGCCCGTCGCACCGAGGATGCCCTTGTAGCGCTCGATCATCGCAGGGACTTGTTCGCTCTGATCCGGATGGACCAGAAACACGATCTCATAATGCCTCATGTCGTCTCCTTGAGGATAAAGCCACCCGCGCGAGGGACATGGTGTGGCAAGGAGAACCAGGCTCGGCCGGCGCCGCTCCTGCGTTCGAAGGGCGCGTAGCATAGGCAACCGATTGGGCTTGTGCAAGCGCCACCTTCGCATGCGTGCCCGGGTGACAGGGGTGGCCGAGGTGCACCCGTTGCGGCGCTGCGACGCCCGGCCGGCGCTAGTCTCCGACCACGCGCTGTCGCATGGTTTCGTACAGCAACATCCCAGCGGCCACCGACACGTTCAGGCTCTCCACTGCACCCGCCTGCGGCAGGCGGACCAGCAAATCACACGTTTGCCGGGTGAGTTGCCGCAGTCCCGCGCCCTCCGCCCCCATGACGAGCGCGAGCGCTCCGGTCAGATCGGTGTCCTGCGCAAGTCGGTCCGCGGTGGCATCCGCGCCGACGATCCACAGCCCGGCCTCCTTGAGCAATCCGAGCGAACGCGCCAGATTGGTGACCGCGACCACCGGCGTCGTTTCCGCCGCACCGGCTGCGACCTTGCGCACCGTCGCATTCAGCTGTGAAGCACGATCGCGCGGCACGACGACCGCGAGCGCCCCGCAGGCATCGGCCGTGCGCAGGCAGGCGCCGAGATTATGGGGGTCCTGCACACCGTCGAGCACCAACACCAGCGGCACCGGTTGGCCCACTGCGGACTGCTCAGCGGCGAGCGCTGCTAACAATTCGTCCTCACCCCAGGGCGTCAAGGGCCGCACCTCGGCATACACCCCCTGATGCGCGACGTCCCCCAACAACTTGGTCAACTGCGCGACCGGCAGTCGGCGCACCGGGAAGCCGGCGCGACTGGCCAGTTCCAGCACCGATCGCGAGCGTGGATCGTCGCGCTGTTCGGCAACGTGGACAGCGATCACACGCTCCGGCGCGCGCGTGAGCACCGCGCGCACCGCATGCCAGCCGTACACCCGCTCGACGTTGCTCACAGAATCGGGCTCACAGGATCGGGCTCATTCGATCTGTCCTACTTGCCGGGTTTACCGCGGCGCCCACTCGAGCCGCGACTGGATTTCCCCGAGTGAGACCTGGCCGGGTGCGACTTGCCACCTTGCGCCCGATCAGGCTGGCGCTTGCCGCGAGCACGTTGCCCGCCAGTCTGCTCACGCGGCTTGCTCTGCGGCCGTGACGGCCGGCTCGGTGCCACCGGCTGCGCGACCGTTGTATCGAGTTGTAGATCGACTTGTCCCTCTACCGGGTTTGCACCCGTCACGACTACGTGAACACGAACGCCGATGCCCAGCCGTTGTTTGCCGTCCGCACTGACCCACGCGCGGCCCTGCTCTTGCAGGGCGAAATCGCCGTGGAGCAGCGCGTCGGTATGCAACAATCCATCGATGCCCAGGCCGATGAGCTGCACGAAGCAGCCGAACTCCACCACGGTTGTGACGAGCCCTTCGAATGTCTGGCCGATCCGATCGCGCAGATAGACACACTTCAGGAACGACTCGACGTAGCGATCGGCCTCGTCGGAGCGCTTCTCGAGCCGCGACAGGTCGGCGCCCATGATAGACAGGCGTTCGGCATCGAGACGCACGCCGTGCGGGTCTTTCGGCGCCAGCATGGCGCGCAGCGTACGATGCACGACGAGGTCGGGATAGCGCCGAATGGGCGACGTGAAGTGCGCGTACTGCTCGAGCGCCAGACCAAAATGACCGATGTTAGTGGGTTGATAGACTGCCTGCTGCATCGAGCGAATCACTAACGACTCAATGAAGGGCCGCTCGGGGGAGCTGCCAAGACGTTCGGTAATGACGCGCAAGTCGCGCGGCTTGATGTTCTCCGCGGGTATCTCCGCAGCGATCCCGAGCGCCGTGAGCGCGCCCAGCAGCAGATCGAGCTTGCGTTCCTCCGGCTCGCCGTGCACGCGGTACAGGGTGCCGATCTGGCGATTCTCGAGCTCACGTGCCACCGCGACGTTGGCCAGAATCATGCACTCCTCGATCAACTTGTGCGCGTCGTTGCGCGAGTGCAGCACGATCGCCGCTATCTGGCCGTGCTTGTCGATGTCCAATTGCGCTTCTGGCGCATCGAAGTCGAGCGCACCGCGCCGATGGCGCGCCTTGACGAGTGCCTTGTAAATATCAACCAGTGGCTCCAGCTGCCCGACAATGGATCCCAAGGAGGTGCGCGCACCAATCTCGCGTTCAAACAACGCCGCGAATGCCTGATCGTAAGTAAGCCGCGCCGCCGACCGCATCACCGCCGGGTAAAAGCGTGCGTCCCCCAACTTGCCGGCGCGACTTACCTGCATATCGGCGACGAAACACAAGCGGTCGACGTCGGGCTGCAGCGAACACAGTCGGTTGGACAGGGCCTCGGGCAACATCGGCAGAACGCGCGACGGAAAATACACCGAGGTACCCCGCTCGCGCGCGTTGGCATCGAGCGCCGTGCCGGGCCGCACGTAGTAGCTGACGTCGGCGATCGCAACGATCAGCCGAAAGCCGTTGGCGTTGGCTTCCGCAAATACCGCATCGTCAAAATCCTTGGCATCTGCGCCATCGATCGTGACGAGCGGCAACTGACGCAAATCCACGCGGCGCGACGTTTCAGCCGAGTCGACCATGGCGCCGTAGGCGTCGGCTTCAGCCTGCGCCTCCGGCGGAAAGTCGACCGGCAAGTCGTAACGCGCAATCGCCGCTTCTGTCCCGAGTTCCACCGGCCGGGATGGATCGAGTCGCTTGCTGACACGCGCCTTGGCCAGGGCGCCTTCCGTGCCATAACTCGTGATGGCCGCGATGACCCAGTCGCCGTGGTGGGCGCCGCCCAGATCGTTCGCCGCGACCGCGCAGCGCAGGCTCAGCCGGCGGTCGACCGAGGTCGCGTAGGCGCTTCGTCCCTGGATTTCGATCGAGGCCAGAAAAGCTGTGGTACCGCGCGCCAGAACCCGTTCGAGTCGCCCCGACAGGCGTCCGCTGCGATCTTCGACCACGCTGACTCGCACGCGGTCGCCATGCGACACCCCTCGCATCTGCCCCGGTGGCAGGAACACGTCTGCCTCGAGCCCCTCCACTTTGACGAAGCCAAAGCCCGCCCGATTCGCGGTCACCACGCCTTCGTGCTGGCGCTCGCCGCGCTCCTTGAGCGAGCCGTCGCCGGCACCGGTCCGGCGCGACGGGGATTTGCTGGAAGATAATTTTCGACGTTGCTTCAATTGACAGACCTTGTTCTCAATCGTAGATTGCTGCGCCCCATCCCAAGCCCGGGTGGCGGAATTGGTAGACGCACTAGCTTCAGGTGCTAGCGGTTAACACCGTGGAGGTTCGAGTCCTC
>JAGRJB010000180.1 GCA_020442965.1 Pseudomonadales bacterium | reverse complement strand
CACACAAAATCCCGGATAAGCTCGCGCTGGGAAAATTGTCACTCTCCAACAAAGTGCCATATAGCGGCACGTACTTATCGCCGCCGCGCAGGACGCCACCCGCCGCCAGTGCGAGGGTGAGGCCCTGCCCCTGACTCCACGGATAGGCAATCTCCGCGGTCAGTGGCACGCCGTGCAAATCTTCAAACATCCTGGCATTCGCCGCACAGCCACCGCTGGCGATCAGTACTTTGCGACCAAACGACTCCTCGCGTTGGCCGCTAGCGCCTTCGCTGACGACTCCTACCACTGCTCCGGCCGAGTCCTGAACAAGATCCACGGCGCCGGTCTCAAGCTTCAGGGAAATCTTGCCGGCCTTCACAGCCGCATCGAACAAGGGTTTCATCACCGCGAGAATCGACTTGCCGCCCTCCGAGCCGTTCTGATACCGAGCAATCGTGAAAGGATCGTGCCCTTTGCTCTTGACCGGATCGCCCTCGATCACCTGAAAGCCATTCGCGGCCAGCCAGTTCACCGTATCGGGTGCCTCGTCGACGAACAGGCGCGTCAGGGCCGCATCCGCGGTCCAGTCATTGATGCGCATGTTGTCGGCGTAGTGCTCGTCGGGCGAATCAACGATGCCCTTAGCCTGCTGAAAAACCGTACGCGAAGCCGAAATCTGGCCGGTCGAACGATCGAGCGTGCCACCGACGACCGGCGACCTCTCGATCACCAGCACTCGCGCACCGGCTTCGGCCGCAAAAATCGCGGCGGGCATTCCCGCGGTACCCGCGCCGATCACGATGAGATCCCAGTCGCTGCGGAGCTCCGCGCGCCTGTCGCGAGTTTGCACGGCCGGCGCTGCTGCCGCGCGCGCGGCGCCAGCTGCCGCGAGTGTACTCGCTGCGGTGACGGCGCCGACAAACTCCCGCCGCTTCACGATGCTACGCTCCTGTTAGTGCCGAGAAATCCAGCCACGACGTCCGACCAGGCCTCGGGCTGCTGATCCATGATATCGATACCGCCGCCCTCCAGTTCAGCGTATTCGAAGTCCGGTCGAAGTTTACGCGTGCGCTGAGCCAGTTCGTAGATCATGTCCGTTGTATTGGTGAAGATCAGTGTCCGGTGCTTGAGGCGTGTCATGGCTGCCGCATGATCATAGCGATAGGCCGCGTTGTGGCCATACCAAAATGGGCCGAATCCCTGAAACCTCTCCACGACCACGCGAGTCGTTAGTTTAGGATCCGTTCCTGGTGCAGACATCTCGAAGCGCCGACGGAAGCTCTCTGACAGGTGGCTGCCATCAGTCTTGTATACGAAGTCGACTTCCGAAACTTGCAGCCGCTGCAAACGCTGTTGCCGCTCCTCTTCAGTGATTGGAAATGGGCCATTGATGATCACGCTGCCCACGCGATCGGGAAACTGCAGGGCGATGTCCGTTGCCAGCAACCCGCCGGTGTGATGGCCTAATAAGTCTGCTTGATTGAGTGCCAGCTGATCGAGCAACGGTGGCGCGATCCGTGCCCAGTCCTCTATCTTGGGCACGAACGGCGTCGGATCCGACATGCCAAAGCCTGGCATATCTACTCCGATGGCGCGGATACCGCGCGCCGCGAGCGGCTGATAGACGAAGTCAAACTGCCGCGCCGACATCGGCGCCTGATGGAACAGCAAGAGCGGTCGACCCGCTCCTCCCGTGTCATAGTAGTGAAGCAATCCAAATGGGCCATCGACGTAACCGCGCTTCTGCGTCTTCGCGGGCATGTTAGCGCTCGCTGTACCTGCACCCACTACAGCGCTGAGCGCTCCCACAGTCAGTGCGGACCCGAGGACCGCTCGGCGCGTAATCCCTGCTGGTGCATCAGCGGGGCGCTTCTGATGGGCTGTCATCCACTTGCTCCTCAAACGGTTCTATTTCACATCGATCTCGTTCAGAACGGACCGCACGCCATTCACGGAGCGCGCCACGCGCGCGGCCGCGTCTTTCTCGGCCCGACTATTGGCGAAGCCGCCCAGCAGCACGGCTTTATTGGCGGTTTGAACGTGAATGCGCATCGCGCTCGTTTCGCTACTCTCCGACAGAGCGGCCTTCACCTTCGCCGTGATGGCTGTATCGTCAATCTCGCTACCGAGTGTATCGCGTTGCTTGTCGATGACCAGGTTGTTGTGCACTTTCTCGACGCCTTCGACACCGCGCGCCACAGCGGCGGCGCGCGCTTGCTCCACCTTCGAGACGACGAAGCCATTCAGTTGCACGATGCCGCGGAATACCTCAACGTTGATCTGTAGTGCCTTGGTGTCAGGCTCTCTAACGAGTGCCGCCTTGACTTTGCCAAGTACGATCGTGTCGTCTACTCGTTCGCCCAGTGACTTTTGAGTGCGCGTAGGCGCACAAGCCGTCAGGGCGACTGCCAAGCAGAACGTCACCAGTACATGCAGAACTCTCGAGGTATTCATGGACTATCCTTTGTAATGAAAACCGTTGATTGCGGCCAGCGCCACAGGGCGCCTAGCGAGAATACAAGCAATTGCGTCCGCGTACATCGATAGTAATGCACGCCGATCAGCGCCGACGTGGCTTCGCATTTTTCCAGTCACGATTCACCCGGTTGAGATCAAATCCCTTCGGGTCGAACACACCGCCGATCCAGCGGGCCATTTCTTCGTGCTCCTCATGACGGCGGTCGGCCAGGATCTCCAAGAACTGCGCGTAGCCGTGTGGCCCGCCAACATTCTCCGGCGGGCAGGCGTTCTCACCTGCTACACAGGTCGGCAGCGGTACGCCT
>JAGRJB010000179.1 GCA_020442965.1 Pseudomonadales bacterium | reverse complement strand
GGTTTGTTAGCGCTGAGCACCTGTGCTCCCCGCGTAGGCCACGCCGAGACTACCCGCGAGCAATTGCTCGTGCCATACACCGCGTCCTACTCGGTCGAGTGGAAAGGGATCACCGCCGGCGTCGCGACGCTGACGCTTTACCGGCTCGCGCTAGATGAGTACCGTTACGATTCGACGACGGTCGCGCGCGGACTGGCGCGCCTGCTGGTGTCGGACCCCGTGAAACAGACCAGCACCTTCAAGTTGATCGATGGCCAAGTGCAGCCACAGCAGTTTCGCGGCATCGATGAGAAGGAGCGCAAGACGGAGCTCGACTTCGACTGGCCGAGCAACCGCGTGACCGGCAGCGCGCGCGGGCATCCCGTCGATCTCGAGCTAAGAGCTGGAACGCAGGACGCGATGTCATTGCAAATCGCATCGATGTTGCAACTGCGCACGGGCGACCTGCCAGAACGCATCTGGATGATCGACGGCGACGAGATCAAGGAATATGAGCAGCATCGCGACGGCACGGAGCGGATCAAGACCGCGATCGGTGAGCTCGACACGGTTGTTTACAATAGCCGGCGCCCCGGCAGCGATCGAATCACGCGCACCTGGCATGCGCCGTCACTTGGCTACCTGCCCGTGATGGCCCAACGGGTACGTGATGGCAAAGTGGAAGTAACGATGCGCATCCGCAGTCTTCGGCGCGAGAACACCGACACACACTAGGCGTACAATACGCGGGATGCCAGCTTCTACTCCAACGGCTCGCTCCGCGCTGCTGTTCATCTTCATTACCATGCTCATCGATACGATCGGGCTCGGCATCACCCTTCCGGTGGCACCCAGGCTGATCGAGTCGCTCGCACACGTCGATCTCAGCACGGCAGCACGCTATGGCTCCTGGCTTTTCTTTAGCTACGCGCTGATGCAGTTTCTGTTTGCGCCGGTCATCGGCAATCTCAGCGACCGATTTGGGCGCCGGCCGGTTCTGATCGTGTCGCTGACCATGTTAGGCATCGACTATGTCATCACCGGCGTCGCGCCGACGATCGGCTGGTTATTCGTGGGCAGGCTCCTCTCGGGCATTGCGGGCGCGGCCTACACTACCGCGAATGCCTATATCGCTGATGTGTCCTCCGCAGAGAAGCGCGCCGCGAACTTTGGACTGGTAGGCGCCGCATTCGGTATCGGCTTTGTGCTGGGGCCCGCGCTCGGCGGCGTGATCGGCCAGTATTTCGGACCACGCATGCCGTTCCTGGTTGCCGCGTGTCTCGCCTTCGCCAATGCGCTGTTCGGCTATTTCGTACTGCGCGAATCCCTGCCGGCCGAGCGGCGACGGAAATTCGATATTCGCCGCGCCAACCCGGTGGGCGCGCTGCTGCAACTCAAGCGCTACCCGATTCTGCTCGCCCTCGTGGCGGTTTTCGTGCTGCTGCGCCTGGGGCACGACGCCAATCCGGCGGTGTGGAGCTACTACACGATGTTGAAATTTGGCTGGACGGAAGCGCAGGTTGGACTGTCCCTCGCCATGATCGGCGTCTGCATGGCTATCGTATTCGGCGGCCTGACGCGCGTCGTGGTGCCGCGCATTGGCGAGAGCGGCGCCGTTTACGTCGGCACATTGTTAGCGGCGGTAGGCTTTACCGGTTATGCGTTCGCCACACAAGGTTGGCAGCTCTACGTGTTTATCGTCCCGTTCGCGATGATGGGACTTGCGACCCCCGCGCTGACCGCGATCATGTCGAAAAATGTACCGTCCAACGAACAGGGAGAATTGCAGGGGACGCTCGCGAGCGTCGGAAGTCTGACATCGGTGGTGGCGCCTGTGATCATGGCCAACCTGTTTGCGCATTACACCCGTCCAGGCGCAAGCGTGTATTTCCCCGGCGCAGCCTTCCTCGCGGCTGCTGGTTGCATGGTGTCAGCGGCGATTGTCTTTTCCCGCTCGGCTGCGCGGCGCAAGGTGGCCGCGACAGCGAATCAGGTCTTGGGCAGCGTGACGCCGCGCTGACCCTGATACTTCCCGCCGCGGTCGCGATACGAGGTGCTGCACACTTCGTCGGACTCGAAAAACAACATCTGCGCGATGCCCTCGTTCGCGTAGATCTTCGCGGGCAGCGGCGTCGTGTTCGAGAACTCGAGCGTCACGTGGCCCTCCCACTCAGGCTCGAGCGGCGTGACGTTGACGATGATGCCACAGCGCGCATAAGTCGATTTTCCGAGACAGATGACTAACACACTGCGCGGAATGCGGAAGAACTCCACCGTGCGCGCCAGCGCGAATGAATTGGGCGGAATGATACACACGTCGGCCGACACATCGACGAAACTCTTGGCGTCGAAGGCCTTGGGATCGACGATCGTCGAATTGATGTTGGTGAAAACCTTGAACTCGTTGGCGCAGCGGACGTCGTAGCCGTAGCTGGATGTGCCGTACGAGACGATCTTCTGGCCGTCATTCTCGCGGATCTGCTCCGGCGCAAACGGCTCGATCATGCCGTGGCTCGCCGCCATACGGCGGATCCAATGATCGGACTTGATGCTCATGAGCTCAGCTTTCCTCGACGACGATCTTGGGAAACACGCTCGAGCGGTCGCGGGCGCGCCGCGCAAGCGCGGCGGCGGCCCGACGCGCAGCGTCCAGATAGGGCTGGGCGTGTGCGGACTCTGGCGCGGCGACAACGGTCGGGCGACCGCCATCGGTTTCCGCACGAATACGCGCGTCGAGCGGCAGTTCGCCTAACAACTCGACACCATACTCCGCGGCCATGCGTGCGCCGCCACCGGCGCCGAACAGATGTTCGATGTGACCGCAGTTGTTGCACACGTGCAGGCTCATGTTCTCGATGACACCCAGTACGGGCACATTTACTTTCTCGAACATCGCGAGTCCTTTGCGGGCGTCGGCGAGCGCGATGTCCTGTGGCGTCGTCACGATGACAGCCCCCGCGACCGGGACGCGTTGCGCGAGCGTCAACTGTATGTCACCGGTACCGGGAGGCATATCGACGACCAGATAGTCGAGCTGCCCCCAGTCAGTATCAGCGAGCAGTTGCGTCAGTGCCTGGGTCACCATTGGCCCCCGCCAGACCATGGGTTGTTTGGGATCGATCAGGAAGCCGATCGACATCGCCACAATTCCATGCGCTGTGAGCGGCACGATGCGCTTGTTATCCAACGTCTGCGGACGTTGCCCCTCGAGCCCCAGCATGATCGGCTGACTCGGTCCGTATATGTCGGCGTCGAGTATGCCGACCCGCGCACCCTGCGCTGCCCAGGCGAGCGCCAGGTTGACGGCAACGGTACTCTTGCCGACACCGCCCTTGCCGGAGGCCACCGCCACGATATTGCTGATACCGGCCAAGGGCTTGAGTTGTCGCTGAACGGCGTGCGGCGCGATCCGGCTGCTGAGCGTGAGATCAAGCGGCAAAGCGATGCCCGCCGCCGCCAGGTGACTCAGTAACAGGGGTTCGAGGCTTGGCGCGTAACCGCCCGTTGGGAAACCCAGCTCGAGCGCCACGATCGCGCGATTGCGGAGCACTTCCGCCCGACGGATCGCTTTGGCGCCACCCAGCGACAATTGTAGCAGTGGTTCATGGAATGCCTCGACGGCCGCTCGCAAGCGAGCGGACGGAATATCGCCGGAAGAGTCGTCGACCATGGGTATCGTCACTTGAAAGGGGTCTGACATTCTAACCAACTTGGCAGTTTGGACTGGCTGTTATCGAGCCCCAGCGGCGACTGTGGCATAATTTTTGGTACAAACCCCGAGGCACGACGCCCTTTGTGAGTTTCCTAACCAACATCCGTGCCGATAAATCCATCACCGAACTCAAATCGGCGAAGGATATTGCGGCACCCAGTACGCAAAAGGCGATTGCGAAGCTACGCAGTCTCGGCGCCGGCGTCATTCCGTCGGTCGCGGCTGCGCTCGACGACGCCGACAAGATCGCAACCCTGGCTTATATCGAGGTCCTCTCGGGGATCGTCAGCCAGAAGACGTTTCCTGAGTTCGTCCGGCTGCTGGTCGAAGGCAGTCCGCGTGTCGTATCGGGTGTGTCGTGGGCGCTCTCGAGCAGCCGCAACTATCCGCCGCATCTGATCCTGGAGGCATTGTCTCTCGAAGGGATCGCCAAATCCGCGGTGATGGATGTCATTCTCGCGCAGAAGTCGCGCTTCACCGTACGCGAGTTACTGACAACCGCCTACCAACAGCAGCCGAACGAGAAAGCGGCGTTGTTCCGCGTGATCGGTGAAATGGCCGATGCCGATCATATCCCCGAGCTGATCGGCCGCATGCAGGGCAAGGATCCGGTTGCGCGTCTACATATCATCAATATCCTGTCGCGGTTCAACACGCCGGACGTACAGCGTGCGCTGCAAGGCCAACTCAAGGATCCAAGCAAGCAGGTCCGTGCGGCAACCTTGAGCGCACTGCAAAAAATGGATGGCCCGATCGATGTCGCGCAGATCTGCGAGATGCTGCGCGATCCTGAACTCGAGGTGCAGAACAAGGCGATCGATGTTGTCATCAAGGCCAATGACCCCGAAACGATCAAGCATCTGATTCCGATCCTGCAGGACGAGAACGAGTACGCGCGTCGCGCGGCAGTCGAAGTGCTGAACGAAGTCGGCAATGCCGACTCGATCAAGAGTCTGCTCGCGGCGATCGCCGATGCGGATTGGTGGGTGCGTAGCCGCGCCGCCGACGCGCTCGGCAAGATTGGTGGACCCAAAGTGGTCGATGCTGTCTTGCATCTGATTCGCGACGACGACCAGGACATCCGCCGCGCCGCGATCGAGATCCTCAATCAGACCAAGGACGAGCGTGCAGTCAGCCATCTGATCGAGGCGACCAAGGATCCCGATTGGTGGGTCAGCGAACGAGCGGTCGATGCGCTCGCCGAGATCGGCAACAAGCGCGCCCTGCCGCGTCTGCTGGAGATGTTGCAGATCACCCCGGCGAAATCACTACCGGTCGTTGTTAGGGCCCTCGGACGGCTCGGCGATCAGAAGGTGCTGGAATCCGTCCTGCCTATGTTGACTCGGGAAGAGAAAGACATACGCGTCGAAACGATCGGCGCACTCTCGAGATTGGCTGACGAGCGGCGCGTGGAACAGATTCGTGTCCAACTGAAAGCGCAGACTGCTCTGCCCGACAACACCGTCGCGCAGGCGGCGATGCGCGCACTCTCTGATCTCGACGCACGCTTCACGCTGAGCGGCACACCCGTCACCTCGCAATCTGGCACGCTCGAGCGCGCCGCCGCCACACCCGCGACGCGAGTCAGCCCGCCGCCATCGTTCGATCCGGCCGCCGCCGCAGGCATCGTCGTACCCCCCTCGCCCGTGCAGGCGAAGACTCAGGTCATGTCGGAGACTTCGGTGGCTCGATCCATCAAGGAAGCCGAGAAGGCATCGGGTGGGCCCCCGAAGCTCGATATTCAGACCCTCAAGACCGGCGACATCATCGAGGGACGTTACAAATACATCGAGCGCATCGGTAAAGGTGCGTTCGGCACCGTGCTCTTGATGGAAGATACGGTTGTCGACGAGCGTCTGATTCTCAAGTTCCTGAATCCGAACGTGTCAGAAGACGAAGAGATCATGAAGCGCTTCGTCCACGAGCTGCGCTACTCGCGCAAGATCACGCACAAGAACGTCATTCGTATCTACGACTTTCTTTTCATCCAGGGTAACTACGCCATTTCGATGGAGTACTTCCCGTCGCATACGCTGGGCGGCGAGATCGTCGGCGAGAAGCCGATGGAACTGGCACGCGCCCTGCGCTTGGGTTGCGACATCTGCACCGGCATGGATGTCGCGCATCAGGTCGGTATCGTGCATCGCGACCTGAAGCCGGCCAACTTGTTGATCAACGATGAGGGACTGCTGAAAATCGTCGACTTCGGCGTGGCTGCGGCGCAGCGCGAGGGCGAGAACACACAGCTCACCAAGACCGGCTATGTCATCGGATCGCCCAAGTACATGGCGCCCGAGCAAATCCTCGGCAAGAAAGTCGATCAGCGTGCCGACACCTATGCACTCGGGGTGATCCTCTATGAGATGCTGACGGGCGTCGCGCCGTACGCGCGCGGCGATCACATGTCTGTCATGTACCAGCACGTGCAAGGCAAGGCCAGGCCTCCCGGGGAAATCAACCCCAACCTGCCGCCGGGCCTCTCCGACGTGATCATTCGTGCCATGGCAGTCGACAAAGAAAAGCGCTTTCAGTCGATGCTTGAACTGCGTGCCGCACTCGAGAAGTTCACCTAGCGACGCCCGCACGCACCGGCCAACCAATTCGCAAACTCGCCAATTGCCGTCCGTTGGCATGGTCAGGTTGCGAATAACCGTGCAATAAGTCACATTCTTTCAATCGGCCGAGTCGCATGCTGGGCACTTGCCTCGCGGGGCCGACGGAGAATCGTTCATGGCGCGTATCGACGCGTTCCTCAAGTTAGGGACCCAACAAGGTTGCTCGGATGTGCATCTCGCAGTCGGCGTGCCGCCGATGTTGCGGATGAACGGCGATCTGATGCCGATCAAATTCCGTGACTTGCGCGACACCGAACTCGAGAGTTACCTCGGTGAAATTCTGAGCAAGAACCAGACGGAATCATTCGCCACGGGGCACGATCTCGACTTTTCGTACGTCTCTGGCGAGGGCGGCCGCTTTCGCGTGAACGTGTTCCGCAAAGAAACCGGCATCGGCGCAACCTTTCGCGCCATTCCAGCGGACATTCCGAGCATCGATCGCATCGGCGTGCCACCGATCGTCAAGAAACTGTGCGATCAGCACCAAGGCATGATTCTGGTGACGGGCGCGACGGGCACCGGTAAGTCGACGACGCTTGCCGCGATGATCGACTATCTCAACGTTACACGCCGACTCAATATCGTGAGCCTCGAGGATCCGATCGAGTTCGTCCATCGCAGCAAAATGTCCCAGCTCATACAGCGTGAACTAAAGACTCATCTACCGAGTTTCGCCGAGGGAGTACGCGCGGCGATGCGTGAGGATCCGGACGTGATCCTGGTCGGCGAGTTGCGCGACGCAGAAACCATCTCGATGGCGATGACTGCGGCCGAGACCGGACACCTCGTGTTCGGCACGCTCCACACGACCAGCGCGGCCAAAACGATCGATCGCGTGATCGATGCGCTGCCGATCGAAGAGCGCGAGCAAACCAAGAGCTTCCTCGCGCAGAGCTTGATCGCCGTGATCACGCAGGTGTTAGTCAAGACCGCCGATGGCCGCGGCCGGCGTGCCATCTGTGAGGTGATGACGATGACCAAGGCGATCGCCAAACTCATTCAAACCGACCAGACCCATCAAATTCCCAATCAGATTCAGACCGGCCGCGACGCTGGCATGCAGCTCCTCGATCAGG
>JAGRJB010000178.1 GCA_020442965.1 Pseudomonadales bacterium | reverse complement strand
CGCACACAAAATGTCGGATAGGCCCCACTTGATAGATGAAACGTATTCGGTTCACTGTTATTCCGAACCGTAAAGCTAGCGTCTGATCCTGCGACGTCGAATTCGAGCACATATTCGACATAGGCGCTCGCGCCGACTGGGCGGCTGCGCTCTCCTGTACTTGCACCCTCAAGCCGAATAGTATTGCCGCCGATCAAACTTGCTGAAGCGGTTACGGAAATGCCGCAGCCACCTGCGTTGATGGAATACGGTCCACCGAACAGTACGCTTCCCGATGCCGTGTACTCAACAAGCTTGGGCGACGAGCAACCGATCAAGTCATGTGCAAATCCGGCAGCCAATTGCGCCATGTCATGGCGCACTTCGATCAAGGCGGCTGACGCATTATTGCAAGCGCACACTGCAAGAAGAAGTGCGAACTCAGAAATCCGTTTCATAAACCTATCCTTGGCAACGAATGCGATCAAATGAACTTAGCTTAACTGCGTGATCGCTGTCTATAGCGCCTCAACCAAAGGGAAAATCGCGCAGATTTTTTGCTCGTGCCAGCGGACCGCAAGTCGGGCTTCGTGCACGATCGGCCGAAGCAACGTCGACGGATCGATCTGCTGGATCTCATCAGCGCCGGTTTGCTGACGCCGGGGATGAGCCTTCATCCGCGCCAGGCGAAGCATGCGGATAAGGTCGCGACGCTATTACACGACGGGCGCGTGGAGATTGACGGTCAACCGTTCTCGAGCGCGTCGAGCGCGGCGGTGCACTTGGTAGGTGCGCCGACCAACGGCTGGTGGTTCTTCCTGGCGCAGCAGACGCCGCGCCGATCGCTCGACGATGTGCGTCGTGACTATCTGCACGAGATGGCGATCGAGAATGATGGCGATGAGCAGGATGAACAGGGGGACAACTGAGGCGTAGCGACACCTGATGCCGCGACCCGGGCGCGCTTGCGACCCTGTCGACCCGCGCCCGATCGAGGGAACGCGCAGCGCGCCCGACCACGTGGGCCGACCGGGTCGCAAGCACGCCAAAACCAAGCGCTCAAATCGGCGCCGTTGCTACCAACCGTGATCGATCCGACACCACCACGCCCCCCGGCTGCTCCACCGTCACCGCAAACATCGTGGGCGAATTGACCCTGACCTTGGGATCGATCTTCACCACGACCGTACCGTCCTTGTCCACATTGAACACGCCGCCGTCGACCGGAAAGCGCTCGTCGCGTGAGGCATCGAATATCCACAGCTGGTACTGCTCTCGGGTCGGATCGTTCTGCGGCAATCCGATGAAGCGCGCGAAGCCCTGTTGACCATTGCCATCCCACACCACATCACCTGTGACGGCGCGCCCGGCCGGATCCGTTCCCGCGCGCCAGGCGCGGACCAGGTTGAAACGCTGTGCGCGCAGATTGCGGGCCGCCTCTTCAATGGAGGGCGCATCGGTCTCGACGCCCGCTCCTGGCCGAGCCGCGGGCCCGGGCTCGGCGTCTGCCCGTGGGGGTGCTGGCTGCGCCGGCGACGGTTGGTCGTTAGTCGCTAGCGGTATGTCGGCCGCCGGTCGATCGCCACGCGTCCACCACAGGGTCAGCGCGAGCGCCCCGACGGCGGCGGCCGCGAGCCAGCCAGCGACCGCGTGCCGTCGCCATCCACGCGCGACACTCACGTGATGGACTTCACCGCTTTCGACCGTTGCATCGCGCGGCACGAAGTTCAGGACATCGTCCGTCGATCGCTCGTGGCCAAAGTAGCGGTCCGCCGCATCTACGATCGCCGTACGCAGGTGATCGGGCAACTCCACCGGCGGCGCCTCGGCCTCTAACAACGCCGCCACCGAGGCGGCGACACTCGCCGCATCGATATCGGGGTGCAAGGGCTCGAGATGCTGCAATTCGGCGCGCTCGGCATCGGTCAGCCTGCTGACGGCGGCGGCGATGCGCAGCTCGAACAATCGTGCGCGATCCGTTTCGGCGGCGATCACGTGGCGCTCTCCGCACTGCGCGTCGATCGACCAACCGTCCGCAGGGCAACGCGGACCTTGAAGATCCCGCGTCGAATGACCGTCTTCACGGTGCCGAGCGGCAAACCCGTGCGGGTCGCGATCTCGCTGTGAGAAAAGCCCTCGATCAGCGACAGACTGATGATTCGTTGATGCTCGGTTGGCAGGGTGCCAAACGCGATGCGCGCGATTTTCGCGTCCGCGATCAACTCCTGGGCCGGCGCATCGGCCGCGACATTCTCGTGCTGCGGCTCCATCGCTGTCTCAGTCGCGAGCCGCGCACGCATCGAACGCAGCCGGTCGATCAGTCGACGGCGCGCAATCAACGCAACGAACACGCGTTCCGAGCCGCGCGTTGGATCAAACCGCGATGCGGACCGCCACACATCAGTGAACACTTCTTGCACAGCATCTTCGGCGTCCGCCGTACTCGGTGAGAGACGTCGCGCGATACCCCACACCAGAGGTCCAAACCGACTGATGCAGCGTTGCACGGCAAGCCGATCGCCGCGGGCAACCGCTGGCAGCAGCAACTCGGCTGAATCCTCCACCGCCTCGTTCATTCGCCGTGGCCACGCCTCTTTCCCGTCCACTCGCCGGATTCTAGCCCCATATTCGGCTATTCGTGACAATCGCCCGACTGGATGCACTCACGGCGGGTTGCTTCTCCCGAGCCCACAGGCTAAATGTGGAATCGCGCTCGGAGCTGCGCCGCGCCGGATCGTCAGCAGCGCGAGATCGGAGCATCCTATGACCATGACCCGCAAAACGTTCCTGCAATCCGGTGCCGCGACGGTGGCAATGAGTGCGGCTCCATCGCTGGGCCTCGGTGCCACGATACGCGGTACGCCCAAAGACACCCTGCTAACAGATGCCATCGTCCTGACCATGGACGCCGAACGACGCGCCTACCACTCCGGTTACGTCTGGCTGCGCGACGACCGCATATTCAGAGTTGGGCCGATGAACGAACTCGGCCAACTGCCGGATGGCATCACACACCGCGCGCTCAATCGACGGCTGATCATGCCCGGCCTCGTCAACTGCCATACGCATCTGTCCAACGGCATTCTGCGTGGCATTTACGACGAGATGCCGCTCGAAGTGTGGTTTGCGAAGGGCATGTGGCCGGTACTCGACAGTCTCGATGCGCGGGCCGCGGAAGCGGCCGCCGATCTTTCCCTGCTTGAACTGATGAACACCGGCGTGACGACGACCGCCAGCGGCGAGATCCCGGCGGCGCACCCGGACATGATCGATGCTGTACTCACTTCCGTAGCGCGCTCGGGCATACGCGCAGTCGTCTCGCGGATTGCGATGGACAGCGCTGACGACTCGAGCGGCGCACAATTCATCCCGCCCGCCTACCGCGACCAGCCGCAGTTTGCCGCCGACGAAGTCCGCCGACTGCAAAAGCGCTTCAATTCTGCTCGCATCCGGGTTGTTCCCGAGGCCCTTGGGGTTCTGCGCTGCACGCCCGAAATGATCAAAAACCTGCATGCCGTGGCGGTCGATTCAGACACCCTGTTCACCATGCACGCCGCCAGTTCGCAGGACGAGCGGGACGAAAGCCGGCGGCGCTTCGGTCACGGCAGCATCACCGAACTCGAAAGCATGGGCGTACTCGGCCCGAAAACGCTGCTCGCGCACGCTATCTGGCTGGATGATCGGGAGATCGCCAGCCTCGCCGAACGGCAGACGGGCGTATCGCACAATCCGGTGTCGAACGCCTACTACGCATCGGGCGTGAGCCGTCTGCCACAACTGCTCGCAGCCGGCGTGCGTGTCGGAATCGGTGTCGACGGAGCTTCCACTAACAATAGCCAGAATGTCTGGGAGTCCATGAAGATGGCGATGCTGTTTCAGAAGCAGCATCTCGAACAGGCCAGCTTCGGTTCCGCAGAATTGGCGCTCGAGTTGATGACCCGAGGCGGCGCCGCCGCACTGCACATGCAGGATCAGATCGGTTCGCTGGAGGCCGGCAAACTCGCGGATCTGATCGTGATCGACATCGACCGCCCCGCCCTCGCGCCGACGCAGACGATCATTTCCAATCTCGTCTATTCAAACGACCCGTGGGCCGTGCGGGATGTCTATGTCGACGGCCAATTGAGGGTGAGCGACGGCCGCCACACTGCGCTCAGCAGTGACGCGATCATCCGCAATGCCCGCAGTGCGCTCGCCGGCATACTCGCCCGCTCCGGCCTCGACGACTACCTGTCGAAACGCAGCCGCTGGCAGTGGCGCTAGCCACCCGTGCAGTGACGGGCATGCGCGGAGAGCGCCTACCGACTAACTCTCCGCGCGAACTTCTTCTCCAGCTCCCGCCTCTTCGGTCTCGGCTACGCCGCCGCTGACATCCATGAAGCCGCGTTGCCCCTCGGAGCTGAGCGATCGACGACGATGCTCGTGTGCCGCGAAGCCGGTGCCCGCCGGAATCAAGCGCCCGACGATCACGTTCTCCTTCAGCCC
>JAGRJB010000177.1 GCA_020442965.1 Pseudomonadales bacterium | reverse complement strand
ATGAAATTGCCGAGATTGACTCCAACGTACGAACCGTCGTAACGGAACTCCTTGTTGTCGGCCGGATCGGCGACGACAGCTAGCTGCACGTTGGCGGCGAGCCGTGTTCCCAACCAACTTGCCCGCACGCCCAGCTCGGCATCCTCGCGCGGCGTATCAGCGAAATTTCGCAATTGTATGGGCTCACTGGCCAGTCGGACGTCGTATTCGATGCCCTCGGTACCGAGCGCCGCGGCCGATTGCGCACGCCGTTGAATACGGACCAGCGCCGCTGCCACGCCTGGATCGGCGGGCGCCGTGTCACGCGCACCCAGCACGTCGCGCGCAATATCCGGCCACGACAGCGGCCAGGTCGTCACAGGGCCGCGGACGATGCCGACGTCCGCCAACAACTGCAGATCGTGGCGTACGGCCAGATCCCCAGGAGCCAGCCAAGGATCAGCGGAGACCGGCGGCGACGCCAATAGCGCCGCGCCGTAGCAGGCAACGAAAACCAGAGCAGTTGCATGACGACGCCTGTCGGCGCGATGCGACGCGAGCTCAGTCAAAAGGACACCCCATGTAAGCTGCGCGCATGATACGTGCCGCAGGTAATGCACTGCAATGCGCGATGACGCTTTAAACTGCCGGCCGATGGTCGCCATTTATCGTTGGACGATTCCCTACTCGCGGCGCGTACTGGCGTGCGCGTGCATCACAGCTCTGCTGAGTACCCTTGCCGCAGCACGCGGTGTCACGCCATACCTGCCACTTGACCTCGAGCCTGAGATGCAACGGCTCGTGGAACGCGCCCTCATCCTGGCAGACCGGCCTATTCTATCGCGTCCGATCGCCGCGGCGACGGTTCGCGACGCGCTACCACTCGCCTGCCAGCGCGATCGGCCACTTTGCGAACGCGTCGCTCGTTACCTCGCACGCCTTGCGCCTGACATGTCGCTCGATCAGTTCAGCGCAGAAATCGCGACCGAATCCGGCGATGAAATCATCCTTGCCAATCGCCACGGGCTGCCGAGCACGAGTACCTGGAACGTCAGCGCCCTCGCCCACTGGCAGCCGCGCGATCATGCGCTGCTCGCCGTGGGCGGCGTAGCGTATGACGGCAATGCCACGCCGACCGGATCACTACTGAGTCTCGGCTGGGACGTTGCGCAGGTGGATATCGGCTACCGCGATCATCAGTACTCGCCGTTCACCGACAGCGCGATGCTCATCAGCAGTCACGCTCCGACGCTCGCTTCAGCATCGGTATCTAACTATCGAGCGCTGACCAGACTGGGAATTCGCTACGATGTGTTTGTCAGCGAATTATCGCGATCGAAGTACATCGCCTTTCAAGACCGCACGACGACGGGGCGGCCATTGCTTGCCGGTACCCACATCTCGGTGGAACCCGCGTCAGGGTACAGTCTCGGGGTGAACCGGCTGATCCAGTTCGGCGGCGGTGAGCGCGGCGGGCGCTCATTGAGCGAATTCTGGAGCGCGTATTTCAATCCCTCGAAGTTCGACAACACCAGCAACACCCTGAACGCGGACCAGCAGTTAGGCAATCAGCTGGGCTCATTCACCAGCCGCTTGATTTACCCAGGCAGCACACCCTTTGCAGTGTACTTCGAATACGCCGGTGAAGACACATCGAGCGGCCGTAACTACTTACTCGGCAATTCAGCCTTGTCGGTCGGGCTTGATTTTCCAGATTTGCCTTACGGTCTCGACCTGACACTCGAGTTGTCCGAGTGGCAAAATGGCTGGTACGTCAACAGCGTCTATGGCGATGGCCTCACCAACGAGCAACGCGGCCTCGGCCATTGGTTGGTCGACCGCCGACGCACCGGCGACGCTGTGGGCGGCCAGAGTCAGATGTTGCGCGTCGGCTGGCAACCACGCTTTGGCGGCGATCTTGAGTTTCGCTACCGTACGCTGGCGAACGAGCGCTACAGCGGCTTCGACTATCAGCGCAGCCACGAACTGTCGCTCACCTATTCACGGCGAATCGCCGACTTCAGTATCGGCGCCGAATTGCAAGGGGGTCGGGATGTGTACGGCGAATCGTGGTCACGTGCCGCCGCGTTCTTCCGGTACACCGGCAGCGAGCGCGGCGTAGCCGGCTGGCTGGACGACACGGCCGACACGATCGCAAAGAACGGTGCGGAGTTGTTCGCGGCGGCTGGCGTGGCGGCGAATCGCGTGCGGATCGATCTGGACGAGGGGGCAGTCAACACGACGGATGCGCGTGCAAGTCCACATCTCGCGTTCGGCATGCGTCGGCCCGCCGGCGTGCGCGGCAATGTGGGCGCGCGGATCGAGTTCGATGAGGTCGACGGCCGCACCATGATCGGCGTGCGCGCGGTCGACTACCACTACCAACTCGCGGATCGGTTGGCCGTGGGCGGCTTTCTCGGTGCAGCGCGCTATGATTTGGCCACCCCTGCCTACGGCATCTACTTCGGTGTCGGGGCGGAATGGCGCGACGTTATGCCCGGCTGGTCAGCCGGCGTCGATCTGAAGTACGCCGCCAAAGTGGCGCGTGATCGCGTGCTGCCGAGCGAAGTGGGGCAATTCGAGCGTGTCGATGCATTTTACGACGTGGCCGGCGCGAGTGCCTATTTGATGCGTCGCTTCTGAAGCGCCTGACGCTGGAACCTCGCTCATCGTCCTGCGCCGTTTCCAAGATACCGCTGCCACAGCCGCTCGAACGGCGAACGCACATCGAACCGACCGTTCTTATCGAACTCGGGCACTGTGTGCATCATGTTGTTCCACAGATGCACCGCGCGGCTCTCGCCCAATTCGAGGGGCGCGCCGACGCCAGGCGCTGCAAACAACTCCTGCCAGCGTTCGGCCGGCACTGGATAGAAGTGCCAGCTCGGCAGCGCGCGATCCAGCAGGCCAAAATGCCGCGCTGCATGCGTGAGCCCCTTGGGCCCCGTCTCGCCCCAGCGGATACGGTCGCGGCGATCGCCCTGGAAATAGCGCCGTCGCAGCTTTCGCAGCCGCAGCCGCCAACTGTCGTACGGCAGAATCTTGTTAGGCGTGGCGCAAGTTGCCGCCAGCCAATCCGCAAGCGGATGGCCCGCGGGCAGACCTAACACGGCCGAGTTCACGTAGGCGTCGGTCTCCCACGCGAATACCACCGGATCTGAGTAGTCCAGCGGACGCAGACAGACGACGTCCGTGTCGGCCCAGATGCCGCCCGCGCGGTGCAGAACTTTGTAGCGGAACCAGTCGGCGAAATGCGCAACCGATCCGGTACGGCGGTGTCGAAAAAGCAGCTCACGCGGCAGAATCGTCGCAGCCTCGCACAAGGCGGCGCCGGGTGGCACCGGGCCGATGTCCTCGTAAACGTACAAGTCGACGGCATGGCCATTGGCGAGAAAGGAAGCGATCGACAGGGTTTCGATGCGCGACAGCGGCGCCCCGAACCAGAACATGTTGATTCGCGCTAACGGTCCGGTGTCCGCCATGCGGCTACTTGCGCCAAGCAGCGATCTGCTCGAGCAGCGGCACCAGCGAGCGACTGGGCGGATTGGCGGCGGGATCGCGGACCATCGGAAGGACTGCGTCGCACATCTTTTTGCCGAGCTCTACGCCCCATTGGTCGAAGGCATTGTTACCCCAAACAACACTCTGTACAAAAACCTTGTGCTCATACAGCGCGACCAACTTGCCGAGCGTCGCGGGATCGAGTTCCGGAAACAACAAAATCGTCGATGGGCGATTGCCCTCGTGCACCTTGTGCTTGGCTAACAATGCGATGCGCTCGGGCGCCGTGCCGCGCGCGCGCAACTCCTCGCTCGCCTGTGCCTCGCTGTACCCGAGTGCAAAGGCCTCGGCCTGCGCCAGGCAGTTG
>JAGRJB010000176.1 GCA_020442965.1 Pseudomonadales bacterium | reverse complement strand
GGCGCGCGTTTCGCCAAGTGGCGCGCGGTGATCGACATTGCCGAGGATATTCCGAGCCGCTTCGCCATTCAGGCGAATGCACACGCCTTGGCGCGGTATGCGGCCCTCTGCCAGGAGCAGAATATCGTGCCGATCGTCGAGCCAGAGGTGTTGATGGATGGGGCGCACACGATCGAACGTTGCGAAGAAGTGACGAGCCACGTCCTGGAACAGACATTTCATGCGCTCGCTCAGCACCGGGTGTACCTCGAGGGTATGGTGCTGAAGCCGAATATGGTGATCTCGGGAAAAAAGAACGCCAAACGCGCATCGCCCGAACAGGTAGCTGCGGCAACCGTGCGCGTGCTCAAACGCTATGTACCGACGGCGGTCCCGGGTATCGCGTTCCTGTCGGGTGGCCAAGCGCCCGCCGAGGCCACGCTGCACCTGTCGCTCATCAATCAGCAGCCCCTGCCATGGAGTCTCACTTTCAGCTACGGGCGCGCGCTGCAGGAATCTGCGCTGGCGGCTTGGGGTGGCAAGCCAACTAACTACGTGGCCGGTCAGAAAGAATTTGCGAAGCGTGCCCGATTGAATGGTCTCGCGTCACAGGGAAAATATCAGGCATCGCTCGAGTCGCAGGGTGCCTAGACATTCCGCGACGAGCCGGCGCTCGAGCTGACTCTCGTCATGCAAGCAGAAGAGGCCCCGCTGTCGGCCAAGGACGAGGCGATCGTCGAGGTGCATGGCGTGCACTATCGAATCGGTGGGCGCGCGATTTTTTCCGGGCTCGATCTCACGATCCGGCGCGGCCGGGTCACCGCGATCATGGGGCCGTCTGGCACCGGCAAGTCGACGCTGCTGCGGCTTATCACGGGACAAAGCACGCAACAGCAAGGCGTCATCAAAGTCTGGGGCGAGGACGTCGCCGCGATGTCGCACGCCACTTTGTTCGCCATGCGGCGACGTATCGGCATGTTGTTCCAGAGCGGCGCCTTGCTCACCGATCTCAATGTGTATGAGAACGTCGCATTTCCGCTGCGCGAGCATACCGATCTACCCGAGTCGTTGGTTCGGCAGCTGGTGTTGACCAAGCTGCAGGCAGTCGGTCTGCGTGGCGCCATTGATCTGATGCCGGCCGAGCTGTCGGGGGGTATGACGCGTCGCGTCGCGTTGGCGCGCGCGATCGTCATGGACCCGGAGCTCTTGATCTACGACGAGCCGTTTGCCGCCCTCGATCCGATTTCAATGGGCGTCATCTTGCGTCTCATACAAGAAATGAATGACGCGCTGGGGCTTACCAGCATCGTGGTATCGCACGACGTGCGGGAACTGGCGACCATTGCACACGATAGCTACCTGTTGTCTGAGGGCAAGGTCGTGGCGGCGGGCACACCCCTGGAATTGGAGCAGAGTCAGGATCAAATGGTGCGTCAGTTCATGGACGGTCTGGCTGACGGGCCGGTGCCATTTCACTATCCGGCACCCGACTATGTCACGCAGTTATTGGCGGATAGCGGGCAATGAACGGTCTGCTGGGACTTATCGACCGGCCGGTCCACGCGGTGCGGCGAATCGGCGCAACGGTGCTGTTTCTGTTCAAGATCGTCGCGCAAGTACCAGCGGCGCTGCGCAAGCCCGGCTACATCGTCGAGCAGATCTACAATGCCGGCGGCCGCTCGCTCATTATCATCATGTTGTCGGGCCTGTTCGTCGGCATGGTGCTGGGACTGCAGGGATTCGATCTGCTGCAGCGTTTTGGATCCGAAGACGCGCTCGGAGTCGCAGCGGCCTTGGGGCTGCTGAAGGAACTCGGGCCGGTTGTGACCGCGCTGCTGTTCGCGGGGCGCGCCGGTACGGCATTGACTTCCGAGATCGGCCTGATGCGCGCCACCGATCAACTAACAGCCATGCAGATGATGGCGGTCGATCCCGTGCGGCGAGTGGTTGCGCCACGATTTCTCGGCGGCCTGATCGCTGTGCCGCTCCTGACAGCGATTTTCAACGTCGTCGGCGTGTTCGGCGCGCAGTTGATAGGCGTCAGCGTGATGGGCGTCGATTCCGGATCGTTCTGGTCACAGATGCAGAGTGCGGTGCAAACGGATGACGTCATGGAAGGCATCATCAAGAGTATCGTATTCGGTGCCGCTTGCAGTCTGGTGGCCGTTTACGAGGGTTACCATGCTGCGCCGACAGCCGCCGGCGTCGGACTTGCGACAACCAGCACAGTGGTTACTTCTTCGGTCTTGATCCTGTTTCTCGATTACATCCTGACCGCGGCGTTCCTTTGATCACCCAAGAGACAAGCGTATGAAGAACACTCGTTCACTCGAACTCGGCACCGGGCTGTTCGTGCTACTGGGCTTCGCGGCGCTGCTTTTTCTCACCACGCAATTGCCGAGCAGCGGGTTCAAGTTTGCCGGTAGCAGCAGCGGCTATCGGCTCACCGCCTATTTCGACAATGTTGGCGACCTCAAGAATGGCTCGCCCGTGACGATGGGGGGTGTGCGTATCGGCCGAGTCGAGTCGGTCAGTTATGATTCCTCGCAGTTCAAAGCGGTCGTTGTGTTGCGAATCGACGACAACTATCGCCAGATTCCGGATGACAGCGATGCGAGTATCCAGACTGCCGGTCTGCTGGGCGGAAAATACGTCGGAATTGGTCCGGGTGGCTCGGAAACCTTCTTCAAAGATGGCGGTCAGATAGAGTTTACGCAATCGGCCATCGTGCTGGAGACGCTCATCAACCGGTTCTTTGCGAATTTCGCTTCGGGTCAGTCTAAGAGCGACCAGTCGGCCGGTGCTGGCGCGAAAGCAACAGTGGCGCCAGGCAAGAGTGACTGACAGAGCAACAGCGGGAGAGTACGTAATGGGGCGTCGATGGATCAGTGTCGTAGCGGCGATCGCGTTCGCGCAGATTGGGCTGATCGCCAGCTTGCCGTTGTCTGCGATCGAGCGGTCGGTTGATGCAAGCGATCCGCGTGCGTTGATCGACAGCACCTCGCGCATCCTGCTCGATCAGATCGGCTTGCACCGTGACGATTTTCGCAAGCATCCGGCCAAACTGCGCGCGCTGGCCGACCAAGTGTTGTTGCCGCATTTCGATACGCAGCTGGCCGCACAACGTGTGCTCGCGCAGCATTGGCGTACCGCGACACCGGAGCAACGCAAGCGCTTCGTCGAAGCTTTCTATAACTCCTTGTTAGCCCAATATTCCGACGCGCTCGTGAATTTTACCTCCGATCGCTATGAGGTACTCCCAGCGCGGATCAACGAGGCGCAAACCGCTGCCACCGTCCCGACCAAGATTCGTCGCTCCAACGGCGAGCAGATCCCGGTCAACTTCAGTCTACGCAAAGCGCCGGAAGGCTGGAGAGTGTGGGATATCACGGTCGAAGGCATTAGTTACATCAAGAGCTTTCAGGCTGATTTCGGCGCCGAGATTTCTCAGAAGGGTCTGGAGGCCGTCATACAGCGGCTCGAGGCTCAGGGCGCCAAGGTAGACGACACGCGGACCGCAACCGCAACCCAAGTCAATCAATGACGGCGCCGAACGAGGCCGGGCCTGCGTCCGCCGCAGCGGGTGTCCAGGTGCGGTCGACGGCCGATGGCAAACTCACGGTCGTCGGCGAACTCAGCTTCAGAACCGCTCGCTCCGCGTGTCGCGACGGCGAACGCGCGCTCAATGCCAGTTCGGTGCCGATTGTCACGGTCGATTGTGTCGGCGTGACTCGCGCCGACAGCGCTGGAGTTGCCGTGCTGATCGAATGGCTGCGCTATGCGCGGCGCGCAGGGCGCGAACTGCGTTTCGAGAACTTGCCGGCTGCCGTCCTAGCCATCGCCCGCATCAGCGAAGTAGATCAGCTATTGTTAGCCTGAAGTCGAGCCGCTCGCGGGTGGTGGGATTGCGGGCGGTACCGCATCGGCTGGCGCCGTGTCCGTGTCATCGGTTGGCGCATCGAAGCTCGGATCTTCTGGCGGTTCCTCGATAACCTGGCCATCCTGAATCTGCGAGAGGCGCCGCTGCCGCCAAACGTTGCGCAGAAAAGCGTAGCGATCGAACACGTTCTCCATGGGCTTCTCGAGCACTAACAGCTGCGCGCGAGTATCGATCACACTGAGAATATTGGCGGCGACGCGCGCGTCGGAGGTGCCGACGAGATTCTTCGGGTCCATCAATTTGTCGACGATTTTCGCTGGCGCATCACGCACGTTGGATGGGCCAAGAATCGGCAGCATCAGATAGGGCCCGGCCGGTACGCCCCAGACAGCCAATGTTTGACCGAAGTCTTCGTCGTTGCGTCGCAAGCCGACGTCGGTGGCCGGATCGAGGATGCCGCCGACACCGACTACGGTGTTCAGCAGGAACCGGCCCGTGTCGCGACCCGCCTGCCTGAATTTACCCTGCAGCGCCGCATTGACCGCCGTGACCGGGTAGGTAATGTTATCCAGTAAATTGGACACGCCAGTGCGGATCGGGCGCGGCGTCACTTTGCGATAGGCTTTCGCAACGGGTTTGGCCACCGCGCGATCGAGACCGTCATTGAATCTGTAGACGGAGCGATTCACTCGTTCCCACGGATCGCCCGGATCGGGTGCGCTGCCCGCGGGAATGGTGGTGCAACCGCTGAGCATTATCCAGGACAGGAGGGCGGCGGCAAACGCCCGACGACGGAATGGATACATGCGCGAATTCTAGCAGGGCGGCATCAGGGTTGTGAGTGGCGAAACCGTCGCCGATCGCTAATGTTCTACGTACAGGCCGCGTGAGCCGGAGTCGTCAGCGCGTTTGCCATGGCGGCGGTCCCTTGACATCGCCTCGCGCACTTCATCGAGACGCGCCTGAAACCGGCGTCGCTGAACCTGGGTGAGGTTCGGCGCCGCGAGGGCGAGTTCGAGCTGCTGTGCGGACAGCGTGAGGTCGCCGCCGGCGATGTGGTATTCACTCATGTAGTAGTAAGCATCGCCGGTATCGCCAGCGGCACTCGCTGCCAATGCAGTGAGGCGGATCTGATCGGGTGTCGGTGGGACATTGTTGAACAGGTCGAGCAGCAAGGTGTGAGCGGCTTTCGGATTACCAGTTTTCATCAACGCTTCCGCATACCGTACTGTCAAAGGTACGTTGCGCGGCGACACGGCGAGTGCGCTCTCGAAGGTTGCCATGGCGCTGCGCCGATCTCCCGCCGCGAGTTGCGACTGGCCCAGTGCCGCCTGAATGGCCGGCACCTGCGGAAATTGCGCGGCCAATTCAGTGAACTCAGTCGCGGCCGTATCCTTGTCGCCACTGCGCAGATTGGCGAGTGCCTGTCCATACCGTTCGGCCGGTGTCAGGGTCTGCGCTTTGCTGCGCAGCTCGTAGTAGGGTCGAAGATCCGCT
>JAGRJB010000175.1 GCA_020442965.1 Pseudomonadales bacterium | reverse complement strand
TTGCCGGCGCCGTTTGGCCCGATGATGCCTAACAAGTCGCCCATATTGAGGTCGAGTGATACCGTGTCGAGTTGCCGCAGCCCGCTGCTGCTCACAACCGACACGTCGCTCAGGCGCAGGGCGGGAGTCACATGACCTCGCGGCGCAGCCGCATCAGCAGCAAGAGAAAAAACGGCGCTCCCAGCAGGGCTGTCACGACACCGAGGCGTAGTTCGGGACCGGTGTCCGGGAGTCGCGTGAGAAGATCGGCCGCAAGCAGCATCACGGCGCCACCGACTGCGGATAGTGGTAGCAGCCGACCCGGCTCGTGGCCCACGAACGGCCGCAGCAGGTGCGGTACGACCAGGCCGACGAAGCCAATACTGCCCGACACCGAAACGCTGGCACCGACTGCGGCCGCACAACCGATCAGTACCGTCGTGCGCACGACAGCCGAGCGATAACCCAGCGTCGCGGCGACGTCTTCGCCGAGGGTCAGCGCATCAAGTGCGCGCACTTGCGTTAGCAGCAAGACAAGACCAGTTGCGATCGGCAACACCGCGAGCCACACGTGCTGCATCGATCGATCGACCAGCGAGCCCATCATCCAGAAAATGATCTCGAGCGCGGCAAAGGGGCTGGGCGCAAGATTGAGCGCCAGTGAAGTGAGTGCGGCGGCGAAGGCGCTCACGGCGACGCCGGCGAGCACCAGCCCCAGCGTGGAAGCGCCGCGGCCAGCCAACAGGAACAACAGGCCGAGCGCAAGACCTGCGCCGAGCATGCCGGCCAGCGGCAGTGCCAGAGCGAGCGTCTGACTCAAGCCGAAATAGAATGCCAGAACCGCGCCGAATGCTGCGCCGGATGACACACCAATAACGCCAGGATCGGCCAGCGGATTGCGCAACAGTCCCTGCAGCGCCGCGCCCGCCATACCGAGCGATGCGCCTACTAACAGAGCGAGTAGCGTGCGTGGCAGGCGGATCTGCATGAGGATTATCTTGCTCACTTCGCGCTGCTGGACATCGCCGGTTGAATAACTCAGCCAGTGGCCGCCGCGCCCCAATAGCAGCGACACGATGACCAATCCGACGCCGACCGTCAGTAGTGCCGCCCAGATGACTACGGGTCGCGAAATGGTCTTCATCGCGGATCGGCCATCGGGCCCGCAGTACCGCCGACCGTGCGGCGTGCGGCGCGTGGCGCGCGTGCTGCGAGCCGCGCGGCAGCTCGCGCGACGAGCGGTGTGCCACAGCTCCAGTCGGTCGTAGGAGCCACGATGCGGCGCATGCCGAGCGCTGCGGAACGTAGCGCCGGATGTCGCAAAACGTCGATCGACATCGACGGCTCACGCGCCGCATCGGCGCCAACGGTAATGATCAGAATGTCCGGCCGCAGTCGCAGTAATTCTTCGATACCGACCCGGCCCCAACCCTCAGCACCGAAACGCTGAGCGGCGTCGACGAGTCCCAGATGTGCGAGTACGCTTCCGGCGAGTGTGTCGGCACCCCCGGTGAAGCCGCCGGCACCGAGTAGCACAGCACGATTGTGCAGCTGGCCGCCTGGGTCGTTAGTGCGCCATGCCCCGGCGGTCCGACGCAGCGCGCTGCGGTACTCAGCGTTCAGGCGCAACGCACGATCGCGCTGGCCGATCGCCTCGCCGACTTCGAGCA
>JAGRJB010000174.1 GCA_020442965.1 Pseudomonadales bacterium | reverse complement strand
ACCTGTTCAAGCGCGACAGCTGGCCCAGGACGGGCCCACAACCACGTGATCAGCTGCTCGAAGCGAGTGCCAATCTGGAGCAGCGAATGGCGCCTGCAGATTCACGCTTCGCTGTCATTGTTGGCACCGGCCGCACGACCGCTACCGAGGTGGCACGTCAGGCAAACGACTTTGTATACACTTTCAGTTCCGCTGGGGACGGCACGGTTCCGACAGCACTTGCGTTGCTACCGGGTGCGCCTACTTACTACCTGGAGGCAGCGCACAGCGATCTGCCGCGTTCCCCCCAAGTCATCGATGCCGTACAGGAATTGCTGGCGAGCGGTGCAACTGCCGCGCTTGCAAGGCACGATCGATCCGCAAAACGAAGCGTCTCCAAATGGACCGACTCCGCGCTGCGTCGACTGTACGTTGGCAAGATCGATTGGGCGAGGCTTACACCTGCCGAACGGCGAGCATTCCTGGATTCACTCAACGAGCCACCAACCGAGGCATCGATGACGCGCGGCGTTCTGCCCGCCGCGACGATGCCGCGACGCGGCGCGTTGCTGGGTGTCGCGGTTCAAATCGGCGACATCGTCAGCGCGAAGAAGGCCGACGCCATTGCACTCGCCATGTTCCACGGCGTCAGACCCCTGGGTGCGGTCGCAGCAATCGATCGCGCGCTGAACGGCACCATTCGGGAACTGTGGCAACGTCGCATGTTGTCTGGCCAGGTGGGCATGGTCACTCCCATTCCCGCCGGTGGCACGCTCGGACGTGCCAAGGCTGTCTTGTTAGCAGGCCTCGGGCGATTCGATGCGCTGGACACGCGAGCGATCGAACATACAGCCGAGAACGTTGGCCGTCTCGCGCGCCGCAGTGGCTACGCACGCCTCGCGGCCGTCGCCTGGGGCGGTGGCGCCGGGCTGCAACCGGCCGACTCCTGCGTCGCGCAGCTGGCGGGCTATCTTGCGGCCGCGGCCGACGGTTCCGGGAAGCCGCTGCGGCATATCGCATTCGTGGTCCGTGACCGAGCTACTGCGGCGTCGGTACATGCGGCGCTGGCGCTAACCATCGCCGGCGCAGATGCTGGCAGCAAGGCTCGTTCCGCGGTACTCGAACCGCTGCGCGTCGCAGCGCTGCAAAGCACTGCGAGGCCGGTGCCGCTTTTGGCGGCCAGCAAACCGCGGCTTGCCTACCTGCTAGTCAATGCCGAGCGCGCACGCGGTGGTCTTGCGCGCTGGCGGACTGCGCTGTTGACCGCCGGTCGCGAAGCGGCGGTGTTCGCCCATACGCATTCGTTCGCATCGACCGCACTCGCGCAGCTGACCGCTCGAGTTGAAACGGACGGGCTAACGACCCGTACGGTTCAATTTGTCGGTGCGGCCCTGCCCAAGCTCGTCCTGCATCCGAAGATTCGCGCAGCCCTGACAGCCGTCCGCAGCAACCCGCTCGCCATCGTTCACGATGCCGCCGCGAGCGGGGTCGCGTGGGAAACCATGCGATTCAACCGGTGGGTGCCGGCACTGGCAGCCGGATTGTCGCGACGATTTCAGTCGAGCGACCTGGCGCCCGCCAGGTTCGATGCCCGCCTGCGTATGGATCACATCCTGCGCGTGCTGTTGATCGTCAATCCGACGCGTGACCTCCCGGGGGCTGAACTCGAGCGTGAGCGATTGTCGAGCTTGTTGAGCGGGCAGCCTCGGGTGGAGTTGGTGGAGGTGCGGCAACGCGCCGCGACACGCGCGCGCGTTATGGATGAACTCGAAGCTGGTCGCTACGATCTCGTGCACTATGCTGGCCATGCTTTCTTTGATGCACACCGCCGCGACAGCAGCGGTCTGATACTCGCCGATGGCGACCTCACAGGCGCCGCACTCGCACGCTTGACGAGTCTGCCACCGCTCGTATTCTTCAACGCCTGTGAATCAGGCCGGCTGCGACGTGGCGGAAGCGCGCGGCGCGCAACGAATTCGCAACAGGCATCCCGGCCGGGCACCGCTGAGCATTCCATCGAGCGGAACGTCAGCCTGGCGGAGTCGCTGCTACGCGCAGGTGTTGCTAACTATATCGGCACTCACTGGCCGGTCAGCGATTCCGCCGCGACCGAGTTTGCGAGCGTATTCCATGCGCGCCTGCTGAAGGGCGATGCGCTTGGGCCGGCCGTGGTCGCTGCACGGCGCGCGGTCGAAAAACTGCGCTCGCCCGATTGGGCGGACTACATTCATTACGGCGATCCAGAGTTCGTACTGAAGGACGTTTGAGGACAAATGTCCCGGCGCGGCGAGCACATGCTTTTGGAGCGCATGAATTGCCAGCACTAGTCTGGTTTCGGCAGGACCTGCGACTCAGCGACAATCCCGCGCTGGCGGCGGCGGTTGCCAGTCGCCAGGCTATCATTCCGTTGTATTGTCTCGACGATGCGGGCGGCGGCGACTGGTCCGCGGGTGGTGCGCAACGTTGGTGGCTGCACCAGTCGTTAGCCGCTCTCGACGAGTCGCTGCGGCGTCGCGGTTCGCAGCTCATCGTGCGGCGTGGGACGAGCCGCGAGATCATCGCTGAACTGATCGAGGAAACCGGCGCCGACGCCCTCTACTGGAACCGGCGCTATGAGCCCGCCAGCAGCGCTCAGGATACCGTGATCAAGGCCGCGCTCGAGGCACGCGGTCTCAAGGTTGTGAGCTGCAACGGCAGGCTTCTGAACGAACCTTGGAAGATACGGAATCGAAGCGGCAAGCCGTTTCAAGTATTTACGCCCTTCTGGCGCCACTGCCTCGAGCAGGACGATCCATCGGATCCACTCGCTGCCCCGCGCTCGCTCGAAGCGCCCGGGCGCTGGCCCAATGCCCTTGCGCTCGACGCACTTGCGCTGCTACCAAGCTTTCGCTGGTACGACCGCATGGCGCGCAGCTGGCAACCTGGCGAACGCGGCGCCACCGTGGCGCTACGCCAGTTTGTCGCCAGGACTATCTGGAGCTATGCCGAAACGCGCAATATCCCGGCGATCGGCGGGACGTCGCGGCTGTCACCACACTTGCACTTTGGCGAGATCAGCCCGCGACAGATATGGCACGCCGTGCGCAAGCGTGCGGAGCGTGACCGACTATCCGCCAATGAATGGCGCACTAACCAGTTTCTGACCGAGCTCTACTGGCGTGAATTTGCCTACCATCTGCTGTTTCATTTTCCGCACACCCCAACGGCACCGCTGCGCCCCGAATACGCGCGGTTTCCGTGGCAACCCGACGCCGGCCAGCTGCGAGCCTGGCAGCGCGGCGCTACCGGCGTGCCAATGGTCGATGCGGGAATGCGCGAACTATGGGCGACCGGCTGGATGCACAATCGTGTGCGCATGATCGTCGCCTCCTTCCTCGTGAAAAACCTGTTAGTGCCTTGGCAGCATGGTGCGCGATGGTTCTGGGACACGCTGCTGGACGCTGATCTCGCGAGCAATACGCTCGGTTGGCAGTGGTGTGCCGGCAGCGGCGCCGATGCCGCGCCCTATTTCCGAATTTTCAATCCAGTCAGCCAGGGCAGGAAGTTTGATCCAGAAGGTGTGTACGTTCGCAGCTGGGTGCCGGAGATTGGCAAACTACCGGACAAATATCTGCATGCGCCATGGACAGCGCCGCCGGCAGTCCTGCGGGCGGCGGCGGTCGAACTCGGTAATAACTACCCACGACCGCTCGTCGATCTCGAGCAAACTCGCGCGCGGGCGTTGCAAGCCTACCAGGTCATGCGCGAGACTCGAGGCTCGACATGAAGCCGGAGGAACAGTGCCTCCACGGCACTGCGTGTTGCGGCAGGCCCGCAGTCCGCAACAGGGCTTTCGCGCACCGCTTCGCGGCGCCTGTCGCCAGCCATCGGGCTCGGTCACTGCCGGCCAAGCTGCCTCACCCCGCCACCGCCCGCCCCGCCGGCACCATCCGCGCCTTTCGCCACCCGCCGTACTTGTAGTAGCCGAGCGCCATCGCTGCCGCCAGCATCGCGGAGAGCACGAAGCTCCACCAGATCGCGTTGGCTTGCCACGTATCGATCAGTGCGAGCGCAAATGGATAGCGAAACAGGATCATGCAGATGAACAAGATGACCAATGGCGCCATGACGGCCCCGGTGGCGCGCACCACACCAAACAACACGAACGACACGCCAAAGAAAATGAAGGACCAGGCAACGATCAGGTTGAGATGCACGGCGATTTCGAGCGCCGGCGAACCGGCAGGCAGGAACAGGCCGAGTGCGTAACGACTGAAAAGCTCAATGACGACGACCAGCAGACCGGTCATGACGAAGTTGGCGCCCACACCCACCTTGGCCACGCGCGCCACGCGATCCCAGTTGCCGGCGCCGACGTTCTGAGCAGCCATCGAGGACACGGCCATCCCGATCGCGAACGCCGGCATCTGTATGTAGTTCCACACTTGCCACGACGCGCCGAAGGCCGCAGCCGTGTCCGTGCCAAACCGATTGACCAGGGTGATCATCAGGATGCCACCCATCGAGATCACGACCATCTGCAAGCCCATCGGAATGCCCTTCTTGAGCAGCGTGCCGATGATCGTGGGATCGGGTTTGAGTTGTGCGAGTTCATCGCGATGCAGACAGAGCGGATTGCGAGTGCGATAGAGGAACGTGACCATCGCCACCAGACTGACCACATTGGCTATGAACGTCGCCCAGGCCGACCCTGCGATGTGTAGCGCCGGAATCGGGCCCCAGCCGAAGATCAGAAGCGGGTTCAACGCGATATCGAGGACGACCGCGAGCACCAAGAAACCGAACGGTGTGCGTGAATCGCCGGCACCGCGCAGTACCGACATCAAGAAAGCGAATAGATACAGCGGCGGCACAGCGTAGAAGATGACCCGCATGTACGCGACAGCAAGGGGCAGTGCCTCCGGCGGTGTGCTCATGGCGCGCAGGAGTGGCTCACTGGTCAACGCACCCACGACGGCGATCAACAGCGAAATACTTGCAAAGAATGTCGCACTGGAACCGACCACGTGTTTGGCTTCAGCGTGACGACCGGAGCCGATATACTGTCCGACCAGGATCGTGGCGGCCATCGACACGCCGAACACGCCCCCTAACAACAGGAACAGGATGGAGCCGGCATTGGCCGTGGCCGTGAGGGCGGCTTCGCCGAGGTACTTTCCCACCCAGACCGAATTCACCGACCCATTGAGCGACTGCAGGATGTTGCCAGCGAGGATCGGCAGCGCAAAAACAATGAGTGTGCGGCTCACCGATCCTTCGGTGAGCGAAGTTGAGCGTCGCATGGAGGCCTTGATCGATGAACAGTCCCGCACCCGGGGGCCGGCCGGAAGTATACGTGAGCGCGGCGACTGTCCATATTAGCGCGTGCAGCCGCCACACTGTGGCCACTCCTTGCGGCACCGATCGAGCGCTGAGAGAACTTTCGATGACCTCACACGCGACACGTTATGATAGGAACGCATGAGCGTATTCGAACTGCCGCGGCCACTCCAAGATTACTTCGCGTTCGCGGAGCTCGAGCGACGCAACGACACCCGTCGCTTCTCGATTACGCTGCCCTATCGCGATGGCGAGCGACTCGAACATATTCAATGGTGGTGGCGCGTCGGCGACAAAGAACAGGAATTGATCGGCGATGCCGGCGTTGCCGACCGGCGCGCCAAAGAGATCGCACGCTTCGGCCGCCATATTGAGCGCTGGCTTGAGAACAACCGCCAGAGCCTCACCGGCGACGAGCCAATCCCGGTGCTTCGTCGCAACGGATCCAGGCCCGCCGGTGCACACAGCGCCGCCCAGACGGACGGTGCGGACGACGCCACGACGCAATCCTCGGCGGACTGGCAACCGCCACAAGTCGCCGCCGGCTAGCGCTAGTTAGTCATCAGCTCGAATTTCAAGTTGAGCTGCCGTGAACTACGGTCCCTAGGCCAACGCGGCAACGATTCGAGCTCGTTGCGCCGCGTTCGGCAACTCGCCGTGGCCCGCCGCCAGGTTGTCCAGCATGTTCCGCAGCTTGCCGGTGGCCGGAATCACACAGGTAACGGCCGGATGAGCGATCACGTACTTCAGGAAAATCTGTGCCCAACTCGCAGCTTGGAATTCCGCGGCCCACTCCGGCACAGGTTTGCCGCGAACTTGCGCGAACAACTTGCCGTCCTCGAACGCGCGATTGACGAGCACCGCGACGCCCTTGTCGGCGCACAGTGGCAGCAACCGCTGCTCGGCTTCGGTCGTGACCGGTGAATAATTGAACTGCACGAAATCGAGCTTCTCACGCTGAATGATCTCGATGAGCTGCGGATACGCACCGACTGTGTAGTGTGTGACGCCAACGTATCTTATTTTGCCGGCGTCGCGCCAGCGGCGCAGCGTCGCCAGATGCTCATCGAGCGCGACGAGGTTGTGAACCTGCATGAGTTCGATGTGCTCGCGTTTCAGCAACTCCATCGAGTGCGACATCTGTTCGACACCCGCCCTGGCGGAGTCAGCGGATGCATTCGGTGTCCAGACTTTCGTCGCGATGAATGCGCGCTTTTGCTGCTCCGGCGTCAGCAGATCGCCTAACACCGCCTGCGCGGTGGAATACATGGGCGATGTATCGATCACCGTCGCACCCGAGGCAAAAAACGCTTGCAGAACTTCGCGCAGTGGTGCGCGTGCCGAATCCTCAGCGCTGACCTCGAATGGCCCCGACGTGCCGAGACCCACGACCGGCAAGGCCTCGCCGCTCGAGGGAATCTGCCGCGTGATCATTTCATTGCCCTCGTCATCGAGATGGCCGCCGATGTGCGCGCCAACACGTGACGCATGCGCGGCGACCGCGGTAGTCGCGGCAGCTGCCAGGAATTCACGTCGTTTCATGGTTCGTCCCTAGATTTGGGTCATCCCTAGATATGCGCAGCGTCGGTCTCCACCACGCTCGTCGCACCTGATTGCACGATGCGCGCGAGCGCGCTGGCCGTCGGCAGGACCTGCTCCGCGTAGAAGCACGCGGTACGCAGCTTGGCCGCGAAGAACTCGCTGTCGGCGCTCTGGCCCGCCAGTTTGGCGGCCGCGACAGCGGCCGACCTTGCTAACAACCAGCCGCCGATCACCGTGCCACAGAGCTTGAGATACGGCACCGACACCGCCATAGCCCGATCGGGCGCGCTGGCGAGCGCTTGCAGCAGCGATTTCGTGGCAGCACGCAAATGTGTCGTGCCCTCGAGCGCGGCCTTGCTGGCAGTGACAACGGCTGCGTCGGTCGTCTTGATCGCCTCGAGCTCGCCTGTCATGTCATCGAGCAGCGCAAGCATCGCCACGCCGTTATCGCGGCCCACCTTGCGGCCGATCAAGTCGTTGGACTGAATTCCGGTGGTGCCTTCGTAAATCGTCGTGATCCGCACATCGCGCAGCGTCTGCGCCGCACCGGTCTCCTCAATATAGCCCATGCCGCCGTGCACTTGTATGCCGGTCGACGCGATCTCGATTCCCATCTCGGTGCTGAAGCCCTTGACGATCGGGATCAGCAGGTCACCGCGTGCCTGTGCCACAGCCCGGGCCGTCGCATCGGCATGCTGACCACCGAGATCGAGCTGAAACGCTGCATATAGAGCGGTGGCGCGCATCGCCTCGGTGTAAGACTTCATCGTGAGCAACATCCGTTTGACGTCCGGATGCCCGATGATCGGCGCGGGCGAGCTGCCAGTTCCCATCGATGCGCTGCGCCCGACGCGCGCCGCAGTGGCCGGTGGCTTGCCTTGTACGCGCGTTCGAGCCCATTCGGCCGCCTGTTGAAACGCACGTTCTGCCAATGCGTAGCCTTCGAGCCCGACCGACAAACGCGCGGCATTCATCATCACGAACATGCACTCGAGGCCGCGATTGGGGGCGCCGACCAGATAGCCCAATGCACCTTTGTGCTCACCATACATCATCACGCAGGTCGGGCTCGCGTGGATGC
>JAGRJB010000173.1 GCA_020442965.1 Pseudomonadales bacterium | reverse complement strand
AGCGCATCAACGAGCGTGTCAATGTCACGTTCATCGTTGTAAAAGTGAAATGCCGCCCGCACGTTGCCATCCCGGCAAGACGTCACGATATCCCGTTTCAGCAATTCAGCGACGAGTGCGTTGTCGTTGGTGGATCGGATCGCAAGCGTCGGTCCGCGACGATTGGCAGCGCGCGGCGTTGCCAATTTGCACCCAGCCTTCTCAAGCTCATCGAAACATCGGGCTGTGAGTGCGCGCACTCGTGTTTCGATCTGCGAGAGCCCGACTCGCGCGATCAATGCCAGTCCCGCTTCGCAGGCATACAAGCCAGCAACATTTGGCGTGCCGGTCTCAAAGCGGCGTGCGGAATTCGCCGGTCGATTGGCGCCGATATCCATCGCGCCGATGTCTTCCTGCGCAAACCATCCGGAATCCGTTGGAACGAGTGCCGGAATCAGCGATTTGCGCACGTACAGGTAGCCGACGCCCGCCGTTCCGAGCAGATACTTGAGCATGCCGCCGACCATGAAATCCAAGTCCAGCGCCCGCACATCGATCTGCTCAGAACCGACCGACTGATAGGCATCGACGAGAATGAGCGCGCCACGCGCGTGGGCGATCCTGGCAATAGCGCCGATATCAAGCTTGGCGCCGTTGCGATAGCAAACGTGTGTTATCGCAACGAGTTGCGTCTGCGCATCGATCACTTGTTCGAATCGTTCAACCGGTATGTAGCCATCGCGATCCGTTGCGACGTGCACGATCTCAGCGCCACGTTTGGCTTGTGCATGCCAGATTTGGGCGTTGGTCGGGAATTCGAAATCGCTGACGACGATCTTGCGTCGTCCGCGCGAGAAATCGAATGCGCTGGCGAGCGAGTTAAGACTCGCGGATGCGGAGGTGGTCAGGGCAATTTCGTCGGCATCGGCATTGAACAGCAGCGCCAATTGGTCGCGCAGCGATTCGAGTTTCCCGATCCATGCGTTCCAGTCTGCGCCCAGTTCGCGCCGAGTTTCGAGATAAGCTTCGACCGCCGCTTGTACCGACAACGCCAGTGCACCGTAGGAACCGCTGTTCAAATAGGTCTTGCGAGCCAGAATCGGGAACTCGGCTCGCAGTAGCTTGGCAACATTGGTCATGTAGGAGCCATCCCAGCGCGCCAGCGAAAGAATTCGATCATATAGCCTTCTGGATCCCGCAGTTGGAACTGATGATTTAGAATCCCAGGGCCGGTCGACAACGTCATTTTGAGAGGCAGCACGGATATCACGCCCCAAGGGTTGCGAAAAGCGTCGAACAATCGCGCTGAGTGAATGGTTGCGCTACAACGCCGCCGAATTCTTGCGCCGTGACAAAACTCTCGGTTCCATCGAAGTTGGCAAGGTGGCGGACGCAGTGCTGCTGAACGCAGATCCAACGGTTCGTATCGAAAATGCGCGCGAGATCGCACTCGTCCTCAAGGGTGGTGAGATCGTAGACGAGAGCCAGCTCAAACTTGCCGGCGGTCCGGTCGCACGACGCGTCGTACCTTAGCGCGATAGCGTCTGCGGATCAGCTCTCTAACAACGCAAGCACTCTCAGTGGACTGCCCGAACCACCCTGTAACTTAAGGGGCGGACTAATGACGACCGCCCCCTGCGGCGGCAGCAGGTCGAGATTGGCGAGACACTGCAAGCCGTAACGCCCTGCGCCGTGCATATAAAAGTGACACGGATAGGGTGGGTCGTTGGCAAACGCCTGCCCGGCATCTGTGCCGATGGTCTCCACGCCGAAGCCAAGGACATCACGTTCCTTGATCAGCCACTGCACGAGCTTTGCCGTCGGGCCAGGCGTATGCTGCCCTGATTCGTTCATGTTCAAGTATTCCGCTGGTGTCTTGCGCTTGCACCAATCGGTGCGCATCAGAAACCAGTTCTTCGGCGGAATCTTGCCGTTCTTTGCTTCCCATTTTTCGACGAAGTCTACGTCGAGCAGGTAGTCGGCGTGGGCGGCGGCTTCCTTGGAACAATCGATCACGCACGCCGGCGCAATCAAGTTGGTCACCGGAACCGTGTCGACCGAGTTATTCGGCAGATCTTTGCCAGAAACCCAATGGATCGGTGCGTCGAAGTGTGTGCCGGTATGCTCGTTGCACGAGAACTCATTCCAATACCAGGCCGGGCCGCGGCTATCGTACCGGGAGATTTCCTTCGACGTGTAACCAGCACACTGCCCGAATTCCGGCGGCAGCTCGATCGCAGGGAAGTCGGGCGAGAGTACTTGCGTGAGATCGATTACACGGATGTTGCCGGCGGCAACGCCGGTGATCAGTTGCGTCAAGATGCCGTTCGCCATGTCAGTCGCTCCAGCTGTTAGTCGTTGATAGCCATGCCCACCGATAGCACCGATTGCAGCTCGCGATCGAGCGCCGAGCTTTCGTCGGAGCCAAGCGCAAGAGTACGCCACTCACGCACGCGCCGGGCGGCGTCGGCCTGGCCCGTGATTCTACGCGCGGCAGCCAAGATTTTTTCATAATTGCCGAAACCCAGTGCGTGTGTATCGCCATATCCCTTGATCAGTGTCTGGCACTCGGCAATTTCCAGTGCGAGCGCCGCGTTACTGCGGCTCATCGAGAGGATGGTCGCAAGCCATTGCTCGATGCGCTCGTTCTCCTCCTGAAAACGCAACGTCGTACGGCGCCAACGCTTGAGTCGTGCTACTCCTCGCAACAACAAATATCCACTGACGGTCGTCGTCGTGATCTCACGCTTGCCGATGAATCGCCCCAGGAAAACACGCGCTCGTCTCGATGCGAGCGCTGCACGACCGACGCGCGCCGGCAGCGTGCCACAGATTTCCTCGAGCCGCGGCTTCAGAAACTCGGTCACGTTCACGACGTGTTTCGGATCGGCACGAGTCTCGGCGCGGATCGTCACGACACGTTCGCCACGCGTCTTGAGGTCGGCAACTCGGATCGTGTCTTCGAAGCTCATCCACAGTGCAAGTCCGCGCGCAACCGACTGCAATAGTGTGCCGTCCGCCGATAAATCGCCGGTGGCAACGGTGGCGAGCCGATCAAGATACTGGTTCGCATATTCCACATCTTGGTAGTCGACAAGGCGCGCCACACTCTGGCGCAGCAAGGACCGGTCTTGCGCTGCAAATTCGGCGTCGATTCTGTCGATCAGCCGCTGCAGTTCAGGTCGTCGAGGCGGCGAGGACGACGTGGTTTGAGGTACAGCAGACATCGCGACGGCCGAGCGTTCTCCGCCGCGCGCGGTCGCAACGCTCGCTCGATAGGCGGCAAGACTACGTTCGACAGCAATGCCAGCAGACTGAATAGCCGCCTCATAGGATTCGCTGCGAAAAGGCAACACTCCGGAACCGTCGATCGCCCCGAGAATTACCGCGCTGATGACGGATCGGTGTTCCTGCGCGAGTGCATCCATGTCATAGGCGATCAGCCTCTTTGACTGCCGTCGTGCATTCTCCAGCAGCGCTTCAGAATCAGCGCGTCCGTCTGCCAGGTCCGATTTCTCGCTGATTGTGTAGGATCGGTGCGTCGACGCGACGAGGGTCGTCCGGTCCGGCGTGACGATCCCGCGCAAAATGGCTCTACCGGACTCGGCCAATTCCGATGCGACCACGAGGTCGACGTCGCCCGGATGCGGCATCAAGGCTAACACTGGCGGAGGATCTCCCGGCGTCACGGCGCTCTCGGGAAAGAATTCCAGATAGTAGATCGTAGCGCCAGTGCGCTGCGCGACTCCGGGAACGGACGTTGCCTGCACCAGGTAGTGCTCGCGCTGCGCCACATCGATCATCCAGTCCGAGACGACACCGCCTCCCTGACCACCGAGCGCCGCGATCGTAAGCGTGAGTGGCCTCATGGCTGCCGCTATTCAATTGACCAGGCGAGTCGCTGCTGTGCCGCGCGTCGCTGCAACCAGCTAATCACCGCGTTGCGTGCGCCACTAATGACCCGATCCCAGCGCGTCGGATTCTGAATGATATCAGCACGGTAGAACGACGGGCAGAGAGTGGCAGCGTGTGCTACCTCGCCACAGACGCCGCAGCCAACGCAGGTGTTGTCGACATGTGCGACTGGGTCGCGACGCAAGTCTTCGCCGCGCGGCTTGATCGTGAGCGAAGGACAACCGGATAGTCGAATACACGAGTGATCCCCGCAGCAAAGTTCTGCGTCGACCCCGAAGCGCTGGCGAACGACGCGTTTGCCGGCCGCCAACTGCTTGCGCAATTGCGGTGCGATCCGACGTTGGCGATTCAACTGGCACTCGCCATTGGCGATGATCACTTTTGGTCCGCGAACATCGGTTGTCAGCGCTTCGCGAACGGCCGCCATCGATTGCCCAATGTCATACGTATGCACGGTCCGAACCCATTCGACGCCGACGCCGCGCACCGCGGCCTCGATCGAATGCCGGCCTTCGCGCGCGGGCTCGTCCATGAGCGATGAGGGGATGTATTGTCCCCCGGTCGCGGCCGAATAGCCGTTGTCGATGACGATGGTGATGCCGTCATGCTTGTTGAAGACTGAGTTGACGATGCCACTTGTTAGGCCGTTGTGCCAGAAGCCGCCGT
>JAGRJB010000172.1 GCA_020442965.1 Pseudomonadales bacterium | reverse complement strand
TCACCGTGGCATTGCGCTTGGTGTCGGCGATCAGCGCTTCTTCCCCGAATGTCTCACCGACCGTCAACTCTGCCAACTTGATCCCCGCCTTGTTGAGTGGAGTCTCGCGCGTGACCTGGCAACGTCCTTTGACGATCGCATAAAAGAAATCGCCGTCGTCGCCCTGTTTGATCACCACTTCACCGGCCCGGTACTGGGTCTGCTGCATGCGCATGAAGATTGCCTGCAGATTGGCCGGTGGTATGCGATGGAACGCCTTGGTTTGCAGCAGCGTTGTCATCCAGTCGCCGGCATCCTCGCCCGTGTTCAGTTGCGCCTGCAGATCGCCGACCTCGTACGAGCCCGTCTGATCCCAGGTGATCATGACGTCGAGCAGCTCGCTGTCGATCGATAGATAGTTGATGTCTTCGGACGCTTTGGCCGTGTACTTGCGGGGTTGGCCCGGCGCGAGGGGGGACCGCGCCTCGTTGCTGCCGCCTTTCACGAGACCTACCGTGCGACCCTCATCGCTAAGCTCGACCAAGCCCCCAATGACCCACACCGTGCGTTTGTCGTTCTCGCCCTGCTTGAACAGCAGGCGCCCGGCGGCCATTTGCTGAATGGTGACCTTGCGCGAGAGCGCATGGAGGTTCTCGCGCTTCATGCCCTCGAGTGGCGCAAGCGACCTCAGCAGTTCGAGACTTGCTTCACGACCTTCAGACATGCAGTGTGATCTTGATCAAAAAACCTTTGTAATGCTAACACTGTACGCACCGTCATAGTTGAAGGCGCTGCTCAGTCTCCGCGTCTTGCCCTACGATTTGGGCGCGTTTTCGCCTTGGTTTTCGCCATTGGCGTCGGCAACCCGCGCCCAACCGGGATCGGGCGCAAAACGTGCGCCATAGCGGGTCTCGAGTTCGTGGAGGCGCGCGACGATCGCCGCGACGCCTCGGGTCCGCGCGTAGCGCAGCGGACCGCCACGAAAGGGGGCAAAGCCGGCGCCGAAGATTGCGCCGGCGTCCACGAGATCGGCATCGCTGACCACCGCCTCTCGAAGGACCGCGACGCACTCGTTGAGCAAAGCCAGCAACAGACGGTCCTGCAAGTCGGCGGCGGGCGGCGCACCGGCACCGGTTGGCTTTTCGGCCTTGCCGTCACGCCAGACATAGAACCCTTCGCCGCTCTTACGCCCGAGCTTCCTGGCGGCGATCAATTCAGTGAGGCGCGCCAGCGGCGGACTCTCACGTCCGATCGCCCGCGTCACTATTTCGCCAACGTGCTGTGCTACATCGAGACCCACGACGTCAGCCAACTCGACCGGGCCCATCGGCATGCCGAAACTAACAGCCGCTTCGTCGATCACCGCCAATGGCACACCATCGGCGGCCGCGAACATCGCCTCGTGCATGTAGGGCACCAGCACACGATTCACGACGAAACCGGGAGCACTGCGACATGGCAAGGGCAACTTGTCGATCTTGCGCGTGAAGGCGATCGCTTTCTGCAGCACCTCATCGGTCGACCGCGCGCTGCGAATGACTTCGACCAGCGGCATCTGTACGACGGGATTGAAGAAATGCAGCCCAACCAACCGCTCCGGTCGAGCGAGCTTTTCCGCCAGTGGCTCCAGCATGATCGATGACGTGTTAGTGGCTAGTATCGCATCAGCCTTCATGCGCGGTTCAAGCCGCGCGTAGAGCTCACGCTTGGCGTCGAGGTTCTCGTAGATCGCTTCGATGACTGCATCCGCGCGTTCGATACCCGCTCCCGCGACGTCGGCGCTGAGCCGTTGCATGTGCTCGGCCACCTTGGCGGGATCCTTCAGTCGCTTGGCAAACGCCTCTCGCGCCCGTTGCAGTGCCGGTTCGATGTACTGCATCTCGCGATCCTGCAGCGTCACGGTCAGGCCGCGCTGCACACACCAGGCCGCAATGTCGCCGCCCATCACGCCGGCGCCCACAACGTGCACGTGCTTGAAGTCGTGCTGCACCTTGCCAGCGAGTCCCTTGAGGCGGTCCTGCAGGAGAAATACGCGCACCAGATTGCGCGAAGTCGCGCCACACATGAGTTCGGCAATCGAACGCGCCTCCGCTTCATACGCTGCGGCACCGTGCGCACCGTGCGCGGCCCACAGGTCGATGATCGCGTAGGGTGCGGGATAGTGCTCACGACGCGCCTTGCCCGCCACTTGCGCGACAATCCGTGGTTTGACAAGCCCACGGACCACGGGCCACGAGAGCAATCGTTCCTTTAGCGCCGGGCGCCGCGGCGGCGGCGTCTGCGCCAGAATCTCGCGCGCCGCGTTCGTGAGTTGTTCGAGCGGGACCAGCCGATCGACGAGTCCGAGACGCAGCGCCTTGTCGCCGCGAACGGGTTTGCCAGTCAACATCATCGGCATCGCGGCCGTGACGCCGATCAAACGCACCGCGCGCACGGTTCCACCGAAACCCGGATGGATGCCGAGCATGACTTCTGGCAAACCCAGGCTAACGCGCTCGCCCTCGATCGCAATGCGATAGCGGCAGGCCAGCGCGAGCTCGAGCCCACCGCCCAGTGCAAAGCCGTTGATCAGCGCGACGGTCGGGCAGGGCAGGGCTTCGAGACGGTCGAGTACCTGTTGGCCGTTGCGAATCAGAGCATAGGCCTCCGCGGGCGTCGACAGCGCGGTGAACTCCTTGATATCGGCGCCAGCAATGAATCCGCTCTTCTTGCCTGAGCGCACGACGACGCCTTGCGGCGGTTGCGCGGCGAGCGTCCGCAGGTGGCCGTCAAGTTCCACCAGAATATCGCGCGATAGGACATTCGCCGAGGAGCCGGGCTTATCAAGTGTCAACCACGCGATGTGTGCCGCGTCGCGCTCCAGAGTCCATGCCTTGTCCGCCGTCATGCCTAACTACCTCCTGCCCGGGTGCGGGAGGGCGTAGTTTACGCGGCTGTCTGGCGCGAGTCTGCAACGACAGCAGGGCGAATTACGTTGAAGTCGCAAATGACGGGGCGATGATCGGAGAAGCGCACGTCCGGAACACGAAAGTCGGTCACTTCGATGCTCTCGCTCACCAGCACGAAATCGAGCTCGATCCGCGGGATACGCGACGGGAAAGACGGCAAACCATGCGCATTGGCACTGCGCAATTTTGCCGCTCGCATGAACAGATAGATCTCATGCGTGCCCCAAAAAGTATTGAAGTCGCCAGCGATGATGACGGGTTTGACCGACTTGGCGATCAAGTCGTGCAGATAGCGCAGCTGATACTGACGTTGGCGGTACTTGAGCGAAAGGTGCACGAGAAAGATGCACACATCGTCGAGCTCGAGCTCGATGATCAGGCGCTTGATACCGGTATCAAAGTAGTGAAAGCGCTCGCCGGTGACGCCCGGTGCCGCCAGGAACGCATTGGCCTGCTTGCGTAAGATCGGCACGAGGGTGTTGAACGATGCCGCACCGTACTTGCATTCGTAGGTCGTGTAGTGACCGAGTGCGGTGGCGATGTGCTCGGCCTGATTGCGCATGCCACTTCTCACCGAACCCGTATCGACTTCGATCAGACCGACGATGTCCGGCTTTTCCGCCCGCACAAAATTGGTGATGCCATCGAGTACCTTCCTATTGCTGCGCAGATAGCCGGCACCGGGTAGGGGAAGATGGAACATGGGGCCTGTGCCCGTGGCATAGCGAATGTTATAGATCAGTAGTCGCAAATCAACATCCTGTTGCAGCGCACCATTCTGCATGGGCTAGGCTCGAGGCTCATATTCTAAAGTACACTTTCGGCATGCCGAGGTTCGCCTGCCATGTCACAGAATAACCCGATCCGCGTGTTCGTCACGCATTCGTGGGAGATATCGGACGACTACCTCAGAGTGTTCGAATACCTGGAAAGTGCCCGGACTTTCTTCTATTCGAACCTGTCGCTGCCAGACCAGGCTCGCCCGTCGGGTAAAGAGGCCGAGCGTGAGCAGCTACGACGCGAAATGGCACAGGCGGAAGTCGTGATCGGTCTGCCGAACTTGTACAAGAATGCGAGCGAGCTGATCGTATTCGAGCTCACGTTCGCCAAGGCGGCCGACAAACCCGTCGTGCTGCTGCGCAGTTTTGGTACCGCGGTCGCACTGCCGCAAGCGCTCACGTCGCTGGCGGATGAAATCGTCGATTGGGATGAGCGGGCGCTCGTCGATGCTCTGCGGCGTCAGGCGCGCCATGAGGATTCGAACCGTTGGGATACGATCGAGTTCAAGCTCGACTGACACCAGACTCGGTCGCGCGGGATGCGTCATCGCGCACTGTCGGCTGATCAAGCCTCAGCGGCAACCCGATAGTATTTGGCGTGATCGTCCGCGAGTGCGGCCGTCGTGCTCTCTGCCAGCGAGCCAGGTGTAACAGTGATCAGAGCATTGGAAACGGCCAATGATGGCCGCATCTGCAAGGCGCCCGCTTGGCGCGCCAGCACCCCGAATAGTCGTACCAGAGTTTCTGCGTGTCGATCAGCTTCCTGATTCGACATCTTGCGAATCGTGGCGCGCAGCTTGTCTTCGCTCTTCGAGGCAGGACGCACCTGGTGCAGCGCGGCGGACAGCATGGTGAACTCGTCGCGCAAGTCACGCGGCAGATCGTTCGAGTCGATGTCGCTCAAGCATTGCCGATAAGCCGCATCAAGGCGGTCTTTGATGTTCCCGGAGCGAACCAGCAGCGCGATCGCCGCGGCAAACTTATCGACTGTCAACGACATGACGGCCTCTCCCGTGACGCGTCTACCCGCACCGCGCTGCGCTTCCAGCGACTAGCACGCAATCCTCAGGTAAAGCTTTAACATTCTCTCTTGCGGAGATCCCTGATCCATCAATGGGCTACAGCTGCAATATAGCGCGGTATCTGACAAATACAACCAGGATTTCTCTCGGCACCGCCGCGCGAACCGAAACGGCTTCGTTGCGACCCTTATATGAAGTTCTTTCGATTTTATAATCCTAAATGATTGTTATATAAAGGGATCTATAAACAGTCTGCGGAATGGCCGTTCGTGGGGTGCCGGACGATCGATCACGCCGATCTGCGCGACATCCGGCCCTTGCCGAGACTCGCGCGAATAGCTCGCGAATAGCCAGTCCCACCAGGGCAAATTGAAACCGAAGTTGCGGTGCTGCTCACTACCCTCGATCGAATGGTGTACGCGATGCACGGCAGGAGTCACCAGAACAAGCCTCAGCGTCCTGTCCAACCGAACTGGTAGCCTGAGGTTAGCGTGATTGAAGAGTGCGGCGGTATTGAGGACTGTCTCAAACACGAACACGGCCAGCGCAGGAATGCCCAATGCGACGATCACCAGCCAGCGCCACGCGGCGGAGAGCACGATTTCCACGGGATGAAACCGCAGCGCCGAGGTGAAATCGAGGTGCTCCTCGGTGTGGTGCACGCGATGCAGGCGCCAGAGCAGCGGAATGGAATGTGTTACGCGATGTTGCCAGTAGATAGCCAGATCGAGTGCCAGAAAACCCACCATTCCCGCGGCGAGCCCAGAGTAGCCCAAGCTATGCAAGACACCCCAACTACGTTGCTCAGCCGCAAGCGCTGCGGCGACACCAGCCCACGGTAGCAGCAGTCGAACAGCGAGTGCGCCGACGGCACCCAGACCGAAATTGGCGATCCGAATGGATGTACGACCAGTGGGCACGCGATGCCAGCGGAACACGCGCTCGCCGAGGAACAGCATGAACAAGGCTGCGCCAAATATCGCGAGCCGTAGCAATGCGTCGTTCATATCAGGATAGTAACCCCTGAAAGTGTGCGGCAGCGCTCGCCTCCGTTTGCGCGCTGACCGACAATGCGCGGATGACAGGCAGCACCAATCTGTATTCGACCATCGTCGCAATCGCCCTACTGACGATCGCTGCAAGCGCCTCCGCGGCTACTGGCGATCCATTGCCCGCGAGCTTCAGGGCCGCCCTGCAACGGGCGCAACTGCCAGAGTCTGCAGCAGCGGTCGTGGTTGCTGCGATCGATGGCACCGGGCCGATCGCCATTGACTGGAATGGTGCGGCGCCGATGAACCCCGCCAGTACCCTGAAACTCGTCACGACCTATGCGGCGCTCAACCTGTTGGGCCCGGCGTTCAGTTGGCAGACGCAGGTGTTTGCCAATGGTGCGCTCGCGGGCGACGTCCTGGCGGGCGACGTCGCAATTCGCGGCGGCGGCGATCCCAAGATCGTGATCGAAGATCTCTGGCTCCTTGCTTACCGGATGCGTGCGTATGGCATACGCGAGATCCGCGGCGACGTCGTACTCGACAAGAGTCTGTTCGCCCGATTGGACAGCGACCCGGATGCCTTCGACGGCGCGGGCGATCGCGCGTACAACGTCGGGCCCGACGCGTTGCTCATCAACTTCAAGGCGCTGGCGTTTCATTTTGTCCCTGATCCGAGCACCAACAGCGCGCGGATCGTCGTGATTCCGCAGGTCGCCGGTATGACCGGGGCGCGTGTTGTTAGTGGACTCGGTGGCGCCTGCGGCGACTGGCGCGGCAAGTTGAAAGCCGATTACTCCCAGCCACTTGCCCCGCAATTCAGAGGCGGGTATCCGCTCGCGTGCGGTGAACGCGTTTGGTATTTGGGTGCGTTCGACCACGAGCAGTACTTTGCCGCCGTATTTCGTGGGCTGTGGGAGTCGATCGGTGGGACGTGGCGCGGCAACACGCGGCTCGGCCCCGTACCTGCGACAGCACGATTGATTGCGGAGCACCAGTCGCAGCCGCTGGCGCTGATGGTGCGCGATATCAACAAATTCAGTAACAACGTCATGGCGCGTCATCTGCTGCTAACGATCGGCGCACAAAGTGACGTAGGCGGCCCACGGCCGGCGACGCCCGAGCGCGGTGCTGCGGCAGTCGGCGCGTGGCTCGCACGCGTAGGGCTCGCGAGCCCCGAACTCGTGCTCGAGAATGGCGCCGGACTGTCGCGCAACGCACGGATCTCGGCTGATTCCATGAGTCGTTTGCTACGGCATGCCTACCGTAGTCCCGTCATGCCCGAGTTTGTGTCATCGCTCCCCATCACCGGTGTAGATGGCACGATGAAGGACCGGCCAGTCGCGCGGGGCGCCGCGCACCTGAAGACGGGCTCCTTGAACGATGTGCGAGCGATAGCCGGTTACGTGACAGCGCGCAGCGGCAAGACCTATGTGATCACGTGCTTCTTGAACCATGCCAACGCCGATACGCATGCCGCGCAGAACGCCCAAGATGAACTCATCGACTGGATATTCGCCAATGGTTAGCGCAGCGGTAACACCGCAGTAGCACCACGGGCGCCGTTTTGCACAATAGCGCCTGTCGCGCGCCAATCGCCTATTATACCGTGATCGTGTTCAATACTCCTTTGGGGGCGGTTCCCGACAAGCATCGATCAGCATAGCGGCCAATCCACGCCGCAAGGACGAATCATGAAAGCATTCGTAGTCAATCGTCACGGGCGTCTGGTATTTCCGTCGAATATATTTCCCGAAATTGATTTCGCGCCCCTCGATACGCTGGCGCAATTTTCCGCGGTAGTTAGGCGAGACTATGAGCAGAAGGCCCCCACAGCAACCGACATCGTGAATCGCATAGCCTCCGGCGGCTACCGCAGTCGCTACGATCTGTTGCGCGATCTCGGACTGCACTTGTTCTGGGTGAACCGCTATTCGATCACGATGTACGAGAAGCGGCCTACAGCCTGGCGCAACGTTCCTAAAAAGCGCAGTGACGTGTTCTTGCCCATCGTCACCCCGTGGACGGATGGTGAAAGCAAGATTGAGTTGATACGCGATGGGTTTCAACAGCTACCGACCACCTGGGATGCCGCCGTCGAAGGCAATATCTTCGGGCAGTTGTTCGACATTTTCAGTAATAAGAAGCACCACGCCGGTGAGCTGCCGGCGATCAAGCCGACCGTCGCCGAAATCCTCGATGATCCGCGCAATCTCACTTTTCATATCGCGCTGTACGATCCTGACTTCCCGACTTTTTCCTACGAGGAAATCGTCGATGCACACGCAGAGGTACCGGAACTCGAGGCGCTGCTGCGATGGTCGATGGTTCTGCACAATCAGTATCCATGGCATCGTCAGCACACGCGTTTGATCGAAGTGGGCAAGATCAAAGACGACGATGTCGTACCGGTCTTCTATCCGCGTAACTCCGAAGTGCTGAAGTTCATTGGCCGCGTGAAATCGCCTGGCGATAGCGGCAAGCACGTTCGGCCGGCGCCCGCGCCGGCGAGCGCCCCCGTGCGGCCGTATCCCGCGATAAACGTGCGCACGCGGTTCACAGTCCAACCACGGCTCGCTGCGCTCGCCGTCGTCAAGGGGGAGAGGTACTGCAGCAACGACGATCTGATTCGCAATGCGGCTTACAACTGGTCGCCGATGTCCGCGCAGGAGATTTTTCGCAAGACCGGTATCGAAGGGCGCCTGTATACGGACCGCAGCCTGCAAGACATTGCGCTTGAAGCCGCCCGCGGTGCAATCGACCACGCGGACTGCGCGGCGGAGGAGATCGGTGCCGTACTCTTTTGTACCTGCACGAGCACGAAACTCATTCCTTCGATCGCGACCTGGATCTCGGGTGAGCTGGGTATCCTGCAAACCCACGCATCGGTCGACATGGTGGCGGCCTGCGCTGGACTGACGTATGGACTTGCGGAGGCCGTGCGCCTGTTGCAGGAGGTCGAGCGACCGGTGCTGTTAGTCTGCGGCGAGAAATTCTCCGACAAGGTCGGCAGCGTTCGCACCTCGCGCATGATCTTCGGCGACGGCGCCGCGGCGTTGGTGCTAACGCCGACAAGTGCCGGTGCAAGAACTGACATCGAGGTTCTGCAGACCTATGCAAGCGGGCCGCACAACGAAGTCAATTCGATTGTCTGGCCCAATCCCGAGTTCGACAACAACATCACGGTATACGGCCCGGACGTACAGTCGCTGGTCAAGCGTTATCTTGGCCAGATGATGACCGAGTTGCAGGCAATGACGGATCCCGATGATGCGACGCGCTCGCTGCTCGAGTCGATCGATCTGGTGGTACCGCATCAGGCCAATCAGACGATGGTCACCAAGCTCGCGACAGCGGCGGGGTTCGCGGCCGACAAGATGTATTTCAACATTGCCCGGGTGGGCAACACGTCAGCCGCCAGCATTCCGATCGCAATCTTCGATGCGGTTGCAGAATCCGTCATCGACAAGCCCTGCAGAATATTCGCGCCCGGGTTTGGCGCTGGTGCAGTGGCTGGCTATGCGGTAATCAACTTCGATCCGGCGATGATCGCTCGCAGCAAGGCAAGCGCTGCGCAAACGCCTGCGCCGGCCGCAGCGGAGACGCGCAGCGGATCATCGGTCAAGGACATGCAGGATGCATTCGGACGCTAGTCGTGCACTGGATCCGGCCAGGGCGTAGGACACGCCGGGCGAACTCATCGAATGGATTTTCCGGAATGGTTAGTGCGATCATGGCGGCACGCGAGGCGCGAGTAGGCTTGAGATCACGTGGGGGACTGTCTTGAAGAATCGCCCGTTCTGGCATCGATTGGGATTCGCGCTCGCGGGTTTCTCAGCAGCCCTGAAGCGCGAGCGCAGTTTTCGTACCCAGGTCGTAATTGGACTGTGTGCGTTTGCGGTGCTGGCATTCCTGCGGCCAGCGGCCGTGTGGTGGGCGCTGTGCATTTTGAGCGCCGGCGCTGTGTTGACGGCCGAGTTGATCAACACCTCCCTGGAGGAGACTCTCGATCGGCTCCATCCGCAACAGCACCCCAGCGTTCAGATCGCCAAGGACTGCGCGGCCGCGGCGGTATTATGTGCGAGTATCGCGGCAACATGTATCGGCGTGCTAACAGTTCTCGTGACGATCGGCGTTATCGGCTAGCGTCAGCTCATGGCTGATTCACGTTGACTGTCAACAAGGCGCCATGATCGAGCGGCACGAGCCACATCGACACACGCTTGCTGCTGGTGGCACCACGCCCCGACACAAACCGCCCCGTGGCGATCCCTAACGACGCACCCGCCACGATATCGGAGCCCCAATGAACATTGCTATCCAGGCGGGCGTAGGCGGTAGCGGCGGCCAGTCCGTAACCCAGCGCGCGCCAACCCCATTGCTCGCGCGGCATGCTGTCGGCGAAGACCTGTGCCGCAGCAAACGCCATGGTGACGTGAGCGGACGGGAATCCATCGCCGCCGCTGCGAAACTGCGAGCGATCCGCGGTTTCATTCGGACGTTCGCGGCCTGTCACCGTCTTCAGGACGATCGAGCTCAACCCACCGAGCGCGACGGCTTCGAGCATATTCGCGCCGCTACGCGTCGACTCGGTGTCGTGGCGCAATAGGCCAACGGCCAATGTTCCCACCGTGAGAGCGGCGATGGGCGCTGCATCGCGCCATTGATGCGGATCAGTGCCGGCTGGGACGCTGCCACTAACAAAGTGATCGCGCGTCCGACCATCGAACGAATAGGCCGTGGCAACCGCAGCAGCAGCACCAGCGGCCCATTGCCAATCGCGCTCAGTCCAATGCAAGGGTGCGAGCGCATAGTCTCTCGCGTCGATGGCGTAGTCGCCGGCGGACTTGGCCCACGACGGTCGCGAAGTCAATGCCAAAATGGTGAGCGAGAAGAGGGCGGCTCTGACTGTGCCGCGAGCAATGTCGAATATCATAAGGACATTGGACGTCAGCCGTCGTTAGAATCAGTCGCAACGATCATACATGGACGCCCGCGCACGACTTTGGCAAGCTGCGCGCCAGGCTTGGAGACTTGCGTGGCAACCAATCAGAAGATCACTTTGTTCCATTCGCCGCAGACACGCTCGACCAGCGCGCTTGCTCTGTTGGAAGAATTGAGTGCACCGTATACGCTGCATCCGCTCAATATGAAAGCGGGTGAGCAGCGTCAAAGCGCGTTTCTCGCCATCAACCCAATGGGCAAAGTGCCTGCGGTACTGCATGGCGATGCACTGATCACGGAGCAAGGCGCGATCACTATTTACCTCGCCGACCTGTTTCCCGAAGCAAGCATCACGCCGGCGCTGACTGATCCGCTGCGTGGCCCCTATTTGCGCTGGCTGGTGTTTTACGGCTCGTGTTTCGAGCCAGCACTACTCGACAAGGCCATGAAGCGCGATGCCGGTCGGCAGGGCACCAGTCCCTACGGTGATTACGACACCACCGTCAAGACGGTCGTCGATC
>JAGRJB010000171.1 GCA_020442965.1 Pseudomonadales bacterium | reverse complement strand
ACGGAGCCACTGCAGATGGCCGTCGAGCGGCCGAATGCGGCGGGCTTCGATCCGTACGCTCGCGTCGGTATGGGTGCGCAACCACAAGGCGACACGGGCGCGACGTCGCGTCGCGATCTGCGCAAACTCAGCGAATGGATCAAGATGAAGCGCGCTCTGGAAGAGCGCCGCGCGCGGGGCGAGTTCGACGACAACGAAGACTAGGCGCAGCGCTCGATGTGTGCCAGTTTACGCATCACTCCGAGACGATAAAAGCGCCGCAGCTCGGACCAGATTCCAGTCTCCCCCACGAGCGCTTCGGTGCCGAAGCGCTGCGCCACTTGTTGGCAATAGCGAGAGGCGTAGCGCGCCGCGGCGCGGTACATTGGTGCTCGATCGCCGGTGAGGTCTGTAGCCACCCGCGTACGCTTGAACAGTACGTGGTGTAATTCACTCGGAAAACGGCCACTCTCCTGTCTGGTCAGGAGCCACGCTGATGCCACGAATTTGTCAATCTCCGCCTGCAATTCCAGCTCTAACAACGACACCGGCTTGTCGAAGCCGGCATTCCACGCGAGATACACGAAATGGCTGACGCCCTCGATCGCGGTGAGATAGTCAGCCAGATTCGATTGGTCGAGCTTGCGCATTGGATCGGCGGCAGCAAGGCGTTCAAGCACGGCTGCGTCGAGAAATAGCGACAGGCCCAGTTCCTCGCCGGTCTGCGCCACAAACAGTTGCTCGTCGCTGCGCGCGCCGCCGAGACAGGCGACGCTCGCACGATCGGTCACGACGAAGTCGCGGACGTCGTGCTCGGTCGGTACATCGTACAGACTACTCAGCAATCGCTGCAGGTCGCTCAGCAGCACCGGGAGTCTTCAGTGCGCCAGCCGAGCGTTAGGAGAATGCACGGGCTCCACTCCCAACCGCCGCAGAATCGCTCTCGAGCGTTCGCTGCCCGTCTTGATCCACACCTCGTACAGGCGCAGCAAGTCGTCATGCGAGTGTCGATAGGCGGTTTCGCTGATCTCGTTGAGCGCATCGACCATCGGCTGGAACTTCTGCGCAAGTTCGCCGAATACCTGGCCCAGGGTCCGTCGCCGGCCGGCACGCAGGGTCTCGGCCAGTGTGCCGTAGGCGCGGCCACCCATCGCAATGTGATAATCGATATCGACGAGCTTCGTGGCGAATCCCTGGGCGAAGAATCCGGCGACGAACAGCGAAACGTCACCGAGGCGCTGCAAACCCCGACAGCGCTCTTCATGATTGGGCGCCTCGAGCGCTTGCGAGAGCATCACGACGAGCGGTGTGAGCCGCGGCCCTGCAGGAGTCTGCTCGAACAGTTGGTCGGCGCGCGCAAAAATGGTCAGCAGATTGACGACGTAGTGCTCGGTCTGGTCCTCGACCGCGATGTGCTGGTGACTGAGCGCCACGTGCAAGGCATCGCGAAAGTACTCACGAAGATCAGCGACAGGTTGCACCTGAACATCATTGGCCATGGCCCGAGTTCAACGCGTCGCGGCAGACATTACCGTGAAGAACGTCACCGATTGCATGTTCGGTCGCTGATTTGCGGCTGGCAACCGAAGCGGTAGACTGCTAACACCGCATAATGGGCCAGAAAAGTGAGACGTCTGTCGTGACTCATCGATTCAAGGGACTTACCGCGCTGGTCACCGGAGCGGGACGAGGCATCGGGCTCGGTTGTGCGCAAGCGCTGGCGCGCGAGGGAGCGGACGTAGTGCTCGTGAGCCGTACGCAGACCGAACTCGATCTGGCAGTCGACGCAATCGGCCGAGCCGGTGGTCGTGCGCGGGGACTCGAGTGCGATGTGACCAAGCCCGAAGCCGTCACCGATCTATTCGATCGCTTGGCGCGCTGCGACGTGCTGATCAACAACGCTGGCGCCAATGCTCCCCAGCCATTTCTCGAGGTGGACGTGGCGACACTGGATCGACTGCTCACGCTCAACGTTCGCTCGATGTTCTTGGTCGCGCAGGCGGCCGCGAGACTGATGGCGCGCGAGCGACGCGGCGCGATCGTGCATATGTCCTCGCAGATGGGGCATGTTGGCGGCCCCAATAGAACGGTTTACTGCATGACGAAGCATGCGATCGAGGGTCTGACCAAGGCCATGGCGATCGATCTCGCGCCGCTCGGCATTCGCGTGAATACCATCGCACCTACCTACATCGAAACACCGATGACAAAGCCGTTCCTCGACGACCCCAAATTTCGGGACGACACGTTGCGACGCATACCGATCGGCCGGCTCGGCACAATCGAAGAAGTGGTTGCCGCAACGTTATTCCTGGCGGCGCCCGAGGCGAGTCTGATCACCGGCACGAGCCTGTTAGTTGACGGCGGCTACACGGCCCAATAACGGCCTGTATACGCTATCAGTCGCGCTTCGGCGCATTCAACCCACGCTGCACCGCGGGCCGCGCATTGAGCGTCGCTCGCCATCGAGTAATGTTGGGCCACGCTGCGAATGTAGCTATCGTCGGAATACGTTCCGCCGAGTTGGTCCACGGAAACACCGCAATGTCCGCGATCGTATAATCGTCGCCTGCGAGGTAATCCTGCTCGGCCAGCCGCTGATCCATCACGCCCAGCAACCGCTTCGCTTCATTGCTGTATCGCTCGATGCCATAGGGCACCCGCTCCTTCGCATAGAGAGTGAAGTGTCCCGCCTGACCAAACATGGGGCCAACGCCCGCCATTTGAAACATCAGCCACTGCAAGGTCGTGTAGCGTGCCCGCGGCGCGGTCGGCAAGAGTTCACTGCGTGCCTTCTCCGCGAGATAGATCAGGATCGCACCAGACTCCCACAAGACTAGCGGCTTACCGTCCGGTCCCTCCGAATCGACGATGGCCGGAATCTTGTTGTTCGGATTGATCGCGAGGAACGCTGCGCTCATTTGCTCCTCTTGCATGAGATCAACGAGGTGGATCTGATATGGCAAACCGAGCTCTTCGAGCAGGATCGAGACCT
>JAGRJB010000170.1 GCA_020442965.1 Pseudomonadales bacterium | reverse complement strand
CGCGAATACCGGCGCCTGCTCTCTCAGCGCCGCGTACCGCTGCATGACCGTCGTGCGAATGGCGGGATCCGGTCGATATTCATGGATCTCGAGCCCCATCGCCAAGAGCTCGGCACGTTGATTGCGGTAGCCACTGTAGGCCTGCAGGTTGTCGGTCGACGCCAACGAGTTGGTACTGATACGCACGCGCACGCCGCGCGCTAGCACCCTGCGAAACAGCTCGAGCGCCGCGTCCGACATGACGAGATAGGGCGACTGGATCAGGACATCGCTGCGCGCACTCTCCACCAGCGCCGCCAACGCTGCTGTCGTTAGCCCACCACCGGCAAGCCCCGCACGCCTTGCGCTCTTGCCTGGCCGATCGCTCAGGAATTTCGCACCTCCCCAACTCAGCTTGCTCGCGAGTTGCGGAAAACCAGCAGGAATATCGGCCAGCACGGCGCGTATCTCCGGCGCAAAATTGGCGGGCGATGCCGCATAAGCTCGCAGTTGACGATAGACCTGCTGCACCTGGTCGGTATCGACCGAGACATGCGCTTGCAGGAGACCGAAGCCGTCGAACAGCTTCTCGACCGGTACCACCAGATCGTTCGTCCAGAAGTGTTCGAAGCTCGCGCTGATCGCGGGAACAACCTCACCTAGAACCAACACCTCGCGATCACGGAAATTGTATTCGTGATCGAAGTCGAAGTACTCGTCGGCCATGTTGCGGCCGCCCGTGATCGCAATCTGACCGTCAACGACGAACGTCTTGTCATGCATGCGCTGATTGGAACCGCGGAAGTTCGTCAGGATGTTCACAATGCGGGTGCGCAGCGGCACACCTACCGAGTGCATCGGATTGTAGATTCGGATGTCGATATCGGGATGCAACGCCAGTGCGAGCAAAGTCGCGTCGGGCGCATCGATCAGCAGATCATCGACGATGACGCGCACATGCACGCCACGGTCGGCAGCGCGCAGCAGCGCCTCGGTCGCCAGCGTACCGATGTTGTCTGTGCTCCAGATGAAGTACTGCACATCGATGCTGCGTCGCGCGTGATCGACCAGCCAAGCCCGCGCAAGCAGCGCTTCCTCGCCGCGTTCCAGGACGTAGCTGCCGGTCTTGCCTGGGTGGGCGGCTATCTCATTGTCGATGAACGAGCGTGGATCGCCGCTACCGCAAGCCGTTCGGGCGAACAGCAGGCACGCGATCACCCAGACGGTCGTTGCAGGTCGTCTACCGCGATTGCCGTTTTGCGAAGTGGTCATCGATCGGCGCGAGCCGGGATTGCAATGGTTTGCGACACGACACGGCGCCGATCGCGAAACCTTGCGTACGGCGGGCGCCCCGACGCGCTGCGTCGATCAATGAGCAGTACAGCTTCGATCTCGAGGCGGGCAACCATCAGACCATTCTGACGAGCTGGCTCTGCAGCAGCAAGAGCGCTACCGCGGGCGGGATCGAGTCATCAGGTCCGCAGGCCCTGGAACAGCAGTCGAAACCAGTGATATCTTTGGAGCCATAGCTGCGCAATGATTGGCAGCCCCAGGCCGACGATGAGACAGATGAGCAGGTGCGAGCCGGGATGCGCGGCGACGTCTATCAACCGACTGGCGAGACGCGTTCCGATGCCCACCGAAAAAGCATGCGTCAGATAGATGAAATAGGCGAACCCGCCGAGCAACGCCAGCGGTCGCCACGGTTGTCTTATGCGGAAGAACAGCACGTTCGCACTCGCACCGACCGCCGCCACGAGCGCCCTGGCTGAGTAGTTGTCGAGACTGACAACGCCATGGTTGACGAGCTGTTGCAGAACGATCGTAACTGCGAACAGCGAGCCGCAACCGAGCAACACCGCGGGGTGTGACAACTGCGTCGCGAAGCGATTGATTCCATAGCCGAGCACAACGAACGGCATGAGGTAGAGCGCGGCACCCAGACTGAACAGCAGCGGGCGCGGGACAAAAATGCTGACCGCGATTGCGAGCACGAAAACGATTTGCCAGTGACGATAGTTCTCCAGATAACGCCGATAGTCCAGCCATCCGATGACCAGATAGCAGACGAAGATCGCCTGGATGAACCAGTAGTGCATGAATCCGTAGACGTAGATACGCCAAATACCCGCCAACGGCTCGACCAATGTAACGCCCGGCAAACTGGCGCGCGCCAGGTACTCGAGCGTCGACACCGTCACGAGCGGCACCAGGAGGCGTCGCGCCTTGCCGCGGTAGAATTCCCCCAGCGCGGTACGCACGGGTCTGAGCGAATAAACGTAGCCCGAAATTACCGTGAACAGCGGCATCCGGACGTAATCGAAAATACTCGACAAGAATTGATAGGGCGCGCCAGCACCGACGCTGAAAGTCGGTCCGGAAATCGCGTGATATGCCACCACGAGGACGATAGCGATTCCCCGCAGGCTCTCAATTGAAGCATCCTTTCGACTAACAACATTGCGCCGCAATATCGCGCGCTCCAAAGGCCTGTAGGCTAAAGTGCCGCGGCACTCTACGACAGATCAACCCCGATGTTCTTCTGGGTATTTCTCAGTATCGCCAGACAGTGACAGGTTGTGCCGCAACGCGGCGAACACCTAGATTGTCGCCTACGTGCTTCGGCGATCTACTTGCCGTAGGTATCAGTAGCCACTTGACTTGATTACCAGGACCGAAACAATGCGAAGCGCAACGATCGCTGCCGTCATGCTCACGGGGCTCGGCGTGTTACTGGGCCACGGCGCGCCTGCCGTAGCGGCGGACAACGGCTTTTTCTTGGGTGCGGGCGTTACTGATTCCAAGATCGACAGGATCGGTGGTAATGTCGATCTGCAAGACAGTAGTTACAAAATCATCGCCGGCATACGACCGCTCGACTGGCTGGGTGCCGAACTGAATTACATCGATCTGGGCAGCAAGAGCGCGGGGACGTCAGCTGCGAGCACCCACGTCAAGAGTCGCGCAGTGGCCGCCTATGCGGTCGCCTACCTCGGCCTCGATCCGCTGCCGTTCGATCTGTACGCCAAAGCTGGACTTGCACGCTGGAATCTCGACGCCGGTATCGGGGGCGTCATCAGCGGTCTCAACGGTTCCACGAGTGGCACGGACTTCGCGTATGGCGCGGGCGGGCAAGTGCGCTTCGGCAGCCTCGGCGTACGCCTTGAATACGAGCGCTTCGACCTTGAGAACTCCTCCGGTGCGAAGCTCTATTCGCTGGGACTCACTTGGACGTTCTTGTAGCGTCGATGCGACAAGTGGTTTTTCAAGTCACTGAATTTAAAGGATTTTTATTTTCTGCTGATCTGGAACCTTTGCGAGTGGACACCCTCTAAATCCATGAGCGCCCCAAAGCGCTCCCCGCTTCCCTCCCTGAGCGGGCCCAACCCGGTTGCATGAGACCTGTGCCGGGTTTACTAGCCCCGGTGGCGCAAGCTACCGGGGCGTTCTTTTGCGTGTCACTGCCTGGGCGCCAGCCAGTCGACGAGCAGGTTCTGCGCATCCGTCACCCCGGTCTTGTCGGTGACTGACAGCAACTGCACGCTAGCTTCCTCACCAAGGAGATTGCGCGCCGTCTTGAGCGCCACGGTACGTTCCAGGCGGGTGGACTTATCGGCCTTCGACAACAAGACGTGCACCCTCTTGTCGTCTTCGCGAGCCCAATCGATCAGTTGCGCGTCGCGAGTACCGATCCCGCGGCGAACATCGACGATCAAGAACAGGCCGACCAGCGACTGACGTGCCCGGAGCGAATCGATCAGCGCGACCCACAGGCGGCGCTCAGTCGCCGCGACCGATGCATACCCATAGCCGGGCAAATCCACGATGCGCTGCATCGGCGCGATCTCGAAGAAATTCAGTAGTCTGGTTTGGCCTGGCGCCTTGCTGGTGCGCGCCAGCGCCTTGCGTTCGGTCAGCGCGTTAATGGCGCTCGATTTGCCAGCGTTCGAGCGCCCTGCAAAGGCGACTTCCGCGCCCTCGTCCGGCGGAAACTGGGCCGCACTGGCGGCCGAAATCATGAAGTGCGCTTTCGGGAATCGACTCATGATCAGGCCTGCCCAAGTTGAGGGGTGCGCCCGATTATAGGTGCAGGCCTCGTTCTCAGGCCGACCAAAAGACTTAAGGCGCGGGTCGTGGTGTACAATTTCGCGCCTTTTTGCGGAGCCATTGACCCATGACTACCCGTTCGACGTCGCTACTGCCACGACTCGCACTCGCGGCAATTTCGTTAGCCCTCTTGCTCCCGACTGCTGCGGACGCGCAGACATCGCCCGCGCCGCTCACCGGCTCAGCCGAAGCCGGCGCGACCAAGACAGCCGTTTGCGCGGCGTGCCACGGCGTCGATGGCAACAGCGTCAATCCAGAGTGGCCGAGTCTGGCGGGGCAGAATGCGGCCTACATTCGCGAGCAATTGACGATGTTCATCGCTCGCAAACGCGTCAACGATCTGATGTACCCGATGGTGTCCGAGCTGAGCCCGCAAGACGTCGCCGACATCGCAGCGTACTACGCCTCGCTCACGCCGACGGGGCTCGAAGCGGACCCCTCCTACTGGAAAGCCGGTGAAGCAATCTATAAGGCTGGCGACACCAAGCGCGGAATTCCGGCGTGCGAGGCTTGCCACAGCCCCGTGGGAAGCGGCAACCCGGCGAATGGTTACCCGTCAGTGCGCGCACAGCACTCTGTCTATACTGCTGCGCAATTGCAGGCCTATGCCAACGGCACGCGCTACCAGGACGCCTCAGACCCTGAAAACGTCAAGCACTATCAGTCGCGTAACGGCGTGATGATGTCGACGATTGCGGGCCGGCTCACAGCCGAAGACATCCGCGATCTGGCATCGTACATGCAAGGTTTGCGCTAACCCGTCTCGCAACGAGGGGTATCCCGATGAAATCGAATGTCCGTGGCTTGAGTTTGCTAACAGTCCTTGCCGCTCTCGCGCTGGCAGGCTGTTCACGCGAAGTGCCGAGCAGCGCAGTCGCCGCGCCGACGGCGCCGGTCGCCACCGAGAGCTTTACCGTCGCTGAGTCCACTCCCCCCACGACGACGGCAGCTGCCCCAGCCACGGACGCCAGACTGGCGGCAGCCAGTACGCCGGAAGTGGCAGCCAGCGTCGGTCAGAACGGTCGCTGGAAGCTCGGTACCAATTATATGCAGCTGTCCCCCGCCCAGCCCACCTCCGTGGGCCCGGGCAAAGTGGAAGTCATCGAGGTGTTCTGGTACGGCTGCGGGCATTGCTACCAACTCGACCCGTTTCTCGAGAGCTGGAAGAAGAACAAGCCCGATTACATCGAATTCGTACGTATCCCGGTCATCTGGGGCCCGGTCCACAAGCAACACGCGCGGCTCTATTACACCATCCAGACATTGAAGCGCCCCGACCTGCACGCCAAAGCGTTCGATGAGATCCATCGCAAAGGCAACATGCTCGCAGCACAGTCCGATGAGGAAGCACGCAAGTTGCAGTGGGACTTCCTCAAAGCGAATGGCGTAAGCGAAAAGGACTTCAACGCAGCCTACGACTCGTTCAGCATGAATACCAACCTGCAGCGCGCCGAGGAACTGACCAAACGCTATCGCGTCGAAGGCGTACCGCTCATCATTGTCGACGGCGTCTACACCACCGACGTCGGCGAGGCGGGCGGTCCGGGCAAGTTGTTAGAAGTGATCGACGATCTCGCCGCCAGCCGTCGCGCCAGCCACGGCACCAGCTGATATCTGACTACCAGCGCTTGCCTTCGCCGTGCTGAGCGCTTATGTACAACAGCCACAGGGTGTGGTGCGCGCCGAGCTGTCGGCCGATGGCGCGCTGCCAGCCGATGCTTTCTGGTTCGACCTCTACGAACCAACATCCCTCGAAGAGCAGCGAGTCGAGTCGCACCTCTCGATAGACGTACCGACCCGCGACGAGATGCGCGAAATCGAATCGTCGAATCGACTCTATGAAGAAGCTGGCGCGCTGTACATGACGGCGACCGTCGTGACCAAACTGGAAACGGCTCTGCCGGAGAATACCCAGATCACATTCATTCTGTTACCAAATAACAAGTTGGTCACCAACCGGTATGTAGACCCGCTGCCGTTCAAGCGCTTTATTGCCTACGCCGCGCGTCATCCGAATTCGTGCGGGACCGCAGCCGGCTGCCTGGCTGGCTTGCTGGAGGCAATCGTCAATCGCATCGCCGATGTCATCGAACGGGTTGCAACCAACCTGGACAGGGCCTCGGACGAGGTGTTTTCGGCATCCAACGGCCGCCGCAGAGCGACGCGTGACTTTCGCAGGGTGCTGGAGGAACTTGGGCAAAATGGCGAGGTAGTCTCCAAGGCGCGCGAGTCGCTCGTCAGTCTTGGGCGCTTGTTAGCATTCCTGCAGCAAGCCACCACCGTACCGCTCACGCAGGACACTCGCGCGCGCTTCCGCACAGTGGGGCGCGACGTGCTGGCGCTGAGCGACCACGCGTCGTTCCTCGGCACCAAGACCGCGTTCATACTCGATGCCACCCTCGGCATGATCAACATCGACCAGAACAATATCCTGAAGATCTTTTCGATGGTCACTGTGTTCTTGCTGCCACCGTCGGTCATCGCCGCGGTCTTTGGCATGAATTTCGCGGCAATGCCCTGGCTGCACGAGAGCTGGGGGTTCGGGGTCACCATGGCGCTCATGTTGGTGTCCGCCATCGTGCCGTTTGTGTTTTTCAAGCGAAAAGGCTGGCTCTAGGCCCCCCTCATCCGGGCCTTCGGGTGAGGTTTCGGCTGGTCGATGAGGTAGAATGCGCGCCCTCCGCGCCCGTAGCTCAGCTGGATAGAGTGGCGGCTTCCGAAGCCGTAGGTCGCAGGTTCGACTCCTGCCGGGCGCGCCACTTCGTTCGTAGAGCATCGGCAAGCCGCGCGCTATTCGCAACTCCTGCGGCTATAATTGGCAACTTGAGTATTTTGGCGATTATCAGGATCAAGGTCTCGTGAAGCAGCAAGATTCGCAGTTCTTAAATACTTTCAGCGTCGTCATCGGATCGCTGCTCGCCCTCACCATCCTGCTGTTCGCGCTGGCGCGTGTCGTGGGCGCGATGACGCAGCGCGAGCAGTTGCGGTCCGATCCAGACTACACTGCTGGTGTCGCTCAGAACATTACGCCCTTTGCGCGGGTTGCAGTCGCTGGCCAGGACAACAGTGCGCTCGCGATTGTCGAGACGCGACCCAGCGCTGGCGGTACCGGTCCAGCGATTCCTGAGACCGCAGACGCCGCCTATGAGCTCGCGTGCAAGACATGCCATGGTGCGGGTATCGCTGGCGCGCCGAAGGTCGGCGATCGCGCCGCTTGGGCGCCTCGCATCGCCGAGGGTAAAGAGACGCTCTACAAGCACGCGATTGAAGGCTTCGCCGGCAAGACGGGTGTCATGCCGGCGAAAGGGGGCCATGCCAACTGGCCAGACGAGTTGATCCGCGCCGCGGTCGATCACATGGTGGAACTCGAAAAGTAGCGCGAACCAGCTTGCAGTGAGCTGTCGTCCTGCCGCAGACCCCGGTAGACCCGTGTCCGGGTGGTGTAGTTCGTGGAGCCTGGTAGCCGCACGTGACGAGCCGGGCATGCAGCACCATCGTCGTCGCTGCGATCGGCTGATGATCACGGTCACCGTGGATGGAATCGTCGAAGCCATCGGCAATTTCGACAATTCATGCTGCAACGACTTCGATTCGCGATGCAGAGAGCTATCACGCGGGGCCTTGCAGGGCCGGCCCGCGAATTGCATAGTGTCGCCATGATCAAATTACTGCTGTGGCTGGTACTGCTCGTCCTGTCGTGGCCGATCGCGCTGCTCGCGCTGGTGCTGTGGCCACTCGTCTGGGTGCTGTCGTTGCCGTTTCGCCTGGTCGGGATCGCCGTCGGCGCGGTGTTCGCTTTCTTGCGAGCCCTGATGATGTTGCCGGCGCGTGCGCTGGGCGGTCGTTAGCAGCTACCGTCACGATCGCCCAGCGGCGATCGACAGGGCTTTGCGCCGCACACGCCATCCTATGCGATCTCACGCCTGAGTTGGATCGCCTCGGCGAGATGATGACGAGCGATACTTTCCGCCGACTCGAGATCGGCGATGGTACGCGCCACCCGCAGTACTCGCTGAACCCCGCGGGCGGACAAAGACAATTTCGCCCGCGCCATTCCCACTAACTGCCTGCACGGTCGATCCAGTACGCAGTCGCGAGTCAGCTCGCGCGGGGCGAGCGCGGCGTTCGGCTTGCCACTGCGGATCAGCTGGCGAGCGCGGGCGGCAGCAACCTGCACGGCGAGGCCAGACGTATCTGTTGGTCGCGGTGCCGTTGGCGCATCGAGCAAGTCATCGTCGGTCACTCGCGGCACCTCGACGCGCAGATCGATACGATCGAGCAGTGGCCCAGAGATTCGCCCGCGGTAACGCGCGACCTGGGTTGGCGGACAACGGCACCGGCCTGAGTCATCGCCCAGATAGCCACATGGGCAGGGATTCATAGCCGCTACCAACTGCACGGCGGCGGGATACTCGACGCGAAACGACGCTCGGGCGATGGAAATGACGCCGCTTTCGAGAGGCTCGCGCAAGGATTCGAGCACTCGTCGATCGAACTCCGGCAACTCGTCGAGAAACAAGACACCATGGTGCGCGAGGCTGAGCTCGCCCGGCTGCGCGCGCGGTCCACCGCCAATGATGGCGCTGGCTGAAGCGGTGTGGTGTGGCGCGCGGAACGGCCGAACGCCGAAAGTGCGCGCGTTGAAACCGTGCAGGCTCAAGGATGCAATCGCTGCCACGTCGATCGCCTCAGCACGCTGCAGCGATGGCAGTAGCCCCGGCAAACGCTGCGCCAACATGCTCTTGCCCGTACCGGGCGGTCCGATCAACAGCAGACTGTGCTGACCTGCCGCCGCGACGACCAAGGCGCGTTTGGCCGCTGCTTGCCCACGAACGTCGCCGAGATCGAGTTCGGACCCGACCAGCGGCTGGGACAGGCAGGCGGCGACCCCTGTCGGGCTGCTGTCGTTAGGATCTGCTGACGACTTGCCACTCACGATCGCGCAGACTGCCGACAGATCGGCTGCGCCACGCACGCGTTCTGCGGCGACGATGCTCACCTCCGCCACGTTGGCGCAGGGCACGACGAGGCCATGTGCCGCGTGGTCGGCAGCGATCGCGGCCGACAGGAGTCCGCGCACCGGTTTGAGTTCGCCGCTCAGGCCGAGCTCGCCGTAGTACTCGTGCTGTCGCAAGCCACTAGCAACCTGCAGTTGCTCCGACGCGATGAGAATGCCAAGCGCGATCGGCAAGTCGTAGCGGCAGCCCTCTTTGGGCAAGTCCGCCGGTGACAGATTGACCGTGATGCGCCCGGCCGGGTAATCGAACCCTGAATTGATGAGCGCTGCACGCACACGCTCCTTGCTTTCCTTTACGGCTGTCGCCGGGAGCCCCACGATCGAAAGGGCCGGCAGGCCACTACCGAGATGCACCTCGACCACCACCGGTGGTGCGGCAAGTCCGAGCTGCGCCCGACTAGCGACGCGCGCGACTGACATGGGCACACCCTCCGTGGTGCGTTCGACCGCTAACTATTTGCCGGCGGCGTGCCTGCGGCGAGCCGTGTCTCGAGCTCCCGGACTCGTGCTTCCAGCTCTTCAAGTCGGGCTCGCGTCCGCTCGAGCACCTTGCGTTGCGCCTCGAATTCATCCCGCCCGGTGAGATCGAGCTTGGCCAGATTCGCGCGCAGTACGGCGCGAAAATTCTGCTCGATATCCTGGCGCAGATGCGCAACACCCTGCGGCAAGCCCTTCAGCAGCCCGCTCAGCAGATCTTCCACAGGATTACTCCGCACTTCGATCGCTCCTGGCGCACCCGCATGCGCCGAATTGATACCCACAGTGCGCTGCGCGCGCCAATTCGGTGCGACACGCAGCGCCAACGCCGGCTGATTGGTCAGCCGTCCGCCTGCAGCGACCCTTGCCGCTGGCACGGAAGCTGCAATCGTCCCATCGACTGCGCAAAGGATACCTGCAGTCGAGCAGACCCGTCCGCCGCAAACGGGGCTAAAACGCGACAAATGGCCTGAAAGCGATACGCGGGATCGCTGCGAGGAGCCAAAGTATGTTCGATTTCACAAGCCCGAGGACCCGAATTCCATTGCGCGGCCGCCTCGCTGCGGCGCCGTGGCTGGCGGTGGCCCTGGCTGCCAGCACCCCCACCGTCTCGTTAGCCGCTACGACAGCGACGCCCGACAAGGGCGACATCAGCTGGCTCATGACCTGCACGGTGCTCGTGATCCTCATGACTATTCCGGGGCTCGCACTGTTTTATGGCGGCATGGTCCGCAGCAAGAACGTCTTATCGGTGCTCATGCAAGTCCTGGTGGTCTTCTGCCTGGTCGCTTTGCTCTGGACTCTCTATGGCTACAGCATCGCGTTCACCGCCGGCAACGCTTTCTTCGGCGGATTCGACCGCGTGTTCCTGCACGGCCTGACGGTTGATTCCTTGGCTGCGACTTTCAGCAAGGGCGTTTACATACCGGAATACGTCTACTTCTGCTTTCAGTTGACGTTTGCTGCGCTGACGCCCTGCCTCGTCGTCGGAGCGTTTGCCGAGCGTGTGAAGTTCTCGGCATTGTTGCTCTTCATCGTGCTCTGGTTTACGTTCTCCTACCTACCCATCGCGCACATGGTCTGGTTCTGGGCTGGGCCGGATGCCTATACCGACTCGACCGCTGCCGGCGTCGCCACCGCAAGTGCCGGATTTCTCTTTCAGCAGGGCGCACTCGATTTTGCCGGCGGGACGGTCGTGCATATCAACGCGGGTATCGCCGGGCTGGTAGGCGCACTAGTCATCGGCAAGCGCGTGGGTTATGGCACCGCCGCCATGCCGCCGCATAGTCTGCCGATGGTAATGATCGGCGCTGCGCTGCTATGGGTCGGCTGGTTTGG
>JAGRJB010000169.1 GCA_020442965.1 Pseudomonadales bacterium | reverse complement strand
GCCGCTCGGCTTCAAGCGCGTGCCCTATGGCCAGATGGAAATGCCGCGCCCGGTCGATCCGAACCGCCTGCTGGCCGCCGAGCTGGTGCCGGGCGCAACCGCGATGATGCGCGGGCCGGTTCTCCACGCATCCAGGGCGTGACCTCAGCCCTTGGCGGCGTCCAGCTTGTCCTGTGTCCTCAAATCGAAATCCGTGGCGTCGTGGCGCTCGTGAAGCTGGTCCTCGGGTTTGCCGAAGGCGCGGTTCACCTTGCGGCCGCGTTGGACCGCGGGGCGCTGCCAGATCTCCTGCTGCCAGCGGATCACATGGGTGTAGGTGTGCGCCTCGATGAAAGTGGCTGAATCGTCGTAGATCAGCCCGGCGACGAGGTTGCCGTACCAGGGCCAGATGGCCATGTCGGCTATGGAGTAGTCATCGCCCGCCATGAACCGGTTGCCCGCCAGATGCCGGTCGAGGACATCGAGCTGGCGCTTGATCTCCATGGTGAAGCGGTCGATGGCATATTCGATCTTGAAGGGCGCATAGGCATAGAAGTGGCCAAAGCCGCCACCCAGAAACGGCGCACTCCCCATCTGCCAGAACAGCCACGAGAGGCATTCGGCTCGCGCACTGTCGTCTTCTGGTATGAACTCTCCGAACTTCTGGGCGAGGTGCAACAGGATCGCCCCCGACTCAAACACCCGTATGGGCTTGTGGCCGCTGCGATCGATCAGCGCCGGTATCTTCGAATTGGGATTGGCGGCGACGAATCCGCTACTGAACTGTTCGCCGTCACTGATCTGGATGAGCCATGCATCGTACTCTGCGCCCGCGTGCCCGAGTGCGAGCAACTCTTCCAGCAGGATGGTCACTTTCACCCCGTTCGGCGTTGCCAATGAATAGAGCTGCAACGGGTGACGCCCAACCGGCAGCTCCTGGTCGAATCGCGCGCCGGCCGTCGGGCGATTGATCTTGCCCCAGGTACCGCCGCTGTCCTTGTTCCAGGTCCAGACTTTGGGAGGGATGTAGTTCGTGTTGTTGGTCATATGCCTGCATACCATTCGTAGTCCGCTTGATCTTCCCAGTAGCCACCGCGGCCCTCGCCGACATCGGCCAGGCTGTCGACAAGCTCGACCCGCATGACGTACTTGGCGTGCTTGTAGCCTAACTGCCGCTCGACCCGCAGGCGGATGGGCGCGCCATGCCCGACTGGCAGTCGCGCGCCGTTCAGACTGTGGGCGAGGAGGGTCTGCGGATGATAGCCGTCGACGAGATCGACACTCTCATAGTAAGGAATGCCGTCGAAGTCATCGGCGCAGTGGAACACGATATAGCGGGCGCTGCGTCGCGGCCGCGCGGCATCGAGCACGAACTTGAGTGGTACCCCGGTCCACTGACCGATCGCACTCCAGCCTTCGACACAGTCGTGACGCGTGATCTGCGTTCGCTGTGGCAGACGAGCGAGCTGTGTCAGTGACAGGGCGAGCGGCGATTCGACGGCACCGTCGACTATCAGGCGCCAGCCTGCAAAGCCTTCGCTGAGGTGCTGTTGATAGCTGGGCGAGCTCGGCATCGTTGTGCCGTTCGTGCGAAAGACCGGTGACAGATCGGCTGCGCTGAACTCGCGAGCGAGGGCGTTGCGCGCCGTGATGAGCCGCTGCGCGCGGTACGTCAGCTTCTCGGCGGAAAACAGCACGCGACGACCGGTCGAAGAATCACCGATCGCGTCACATCCTGTGAGCGCGAGTGACGCTGCACCTGTCAGGGCAGCCGTGAGGACACGCCGGCGCAAAAACGAAATGCTCATATTCGGCGCGGCCTCGGCAGACGATATCGACCAGTGATCATCGAGCGCAGCTCGTTGAGCGGGCCGGCGAGCACTACCATCAGCAAATGAACGATGACGAACGCGACGATCAGCCACGCCACGATGAAGTGCAGCGTGCGAGCGGATTGGCGGCCGCCGAACAAGCTCGACAGCCAAGGCCAGGCGGCGTTCATTCCCGGTGACAGGGTGAGCCCGGTCAGCACCATCAGCGGCAGTAGCAGAAGCAGCACTTTGACATAGGCTATCTTCTGCAAAGTGTTGTATTTCAGGGCCGCTGCGCCGGTCGGGAACCGCAAACGGGCGTGGATCTTGATGTCTTGCCAGATATGTCGGGGTTTGAGTTCGGTCGCGGAGGGCAGCAGGTCGCGACTCAGGTGTCGGTTGAGCGCGCTCCAGATGAGATAGCCAGTCGTCACGAGAGCCAGTACCCAAATAAAGAACAAGTGCCAGCGCCGACCCATCGCGAGGTTATAACCTGACGGAATGGTTGCCCACCCTGGGAACGCACGTCGTCGCGAAACGCCATTCGCATCGTCCGAGCGCCCTAACAGCCCCGTCGTATCGATTTGCCAGGATCCGATTCTCAGATATCCCGTGGTTCGCGTGCTACCGATCTCGAGCAACGCTGGATCGCTGTTAGCACCAAACTCGCCCCAGTAGAGCCGCGGGTGTGCGTTGAAGATCATCAGACCACTCATCAGAAGCGCAAACACGGCCAGCACATTGATCCAATGCCACAGCCTGGTGGAGAGTCTGTGCCGTTTAACGAGTTGTCCGTCGGCGGGCGCCGTGCTCGTCATGGGAAAGCCTCGAGCGAATCGTTCGATGCTAGCAGCGCGAGCAGCGCGAATGTCGCTAACCAGTGCTCGCCCATGTATTCGCCCGCCAAATGCGGCATGCTCGCATCGAGATGGCGCTGTGCAGCGGCGATCGCGATCGGCGCCGCTGGGTGCATGTTGCCGAGGCGTCCGGCGATCGAGCGCCAACACCAGGCGCGGCTCAGATTGAGTCCGTCGAGATGGGCGATCTTGCCGTCGCCGCGATCGGAGACGACGGCCGGTATCAGCAGCGTGGCGGGTCGCGCGTCAGTGAGCTGGGGTAGAAACGCGTCGAACCACGGGCGAAACGCTTGCTGCGTCAAGGTGCGGCTCATCAGCAACGCTTCGCAAAGTGCGGATGACAGAAAATCGTCGCCGCTGGGTTCCCACGCCTGGCAATCGCGGTCCTCACCGAACCAGTCGCCCGCTCGCGTGACGATCAGGTCAGTCAGAGACGGATCGTTGGTACGCGCCCAGGCGAGCGCGAGCACGCAGGCGAAACTGGTGTTGAAATGGGTGCCAGTGCGCACGGGATAGCTGAGCTTCGGCAAATAGGCCGAAAAGCGCGCGGCGATTTCCTGCGCCAGGGATTGTAGTGCCGCGGCCCAGGATTGCACTGGCTGGTGCTGGGCTTCAGCATGCAGCGCGAGCAGCCACGCCCAGCCATACGGACGCTCGAAGCCTGCGGACTCAGGACGCTCGAAATAAGCCAGTTCTCGAGCGAGCTTCGTCGCTGTGAACGTCCGGTCAGCGAGTTCGCGAATGTCATGTGACGCCGGCATCGCCGGGAAAAGCCGCGCAAGCCGCAGCAGCTGCCACCAGCCGTGCACACAGCTGTGCCAATCGTAGCTGCCGTAGAACACCGGATGCAGTGTCGCGGGCCCGGCCACATCGGCCGCGCTGCCCATCACATGATCCAGCTTGTTAGGATACTGGCGCGTGACATGTCCGAGCGTGAGGCGGGCCAGGCGCTGGGCGACTTCCGGATCTAGCGTCATTGCAGCCAGATCATACTCCGCCTGCGCTGCCTGGCCGCCACTCCCGACGTGGATTACTTCACGTCGATTTCGTTCTTGACCGAGCGAACACCAGCGACACCCCGAGCAATGCTCTCGGCCGCGCCTTTGGCTGTTCCGTTGTTGACGAAACCGCTCAGTTGCACCACGCCATTCTCTGTTTCGACATTGACCTGCAGCGCGTTGGTGCGGCCGTCTTCGGCAAGGGCGGCCTTCACTTTGGTGGTGATCGTCGCGTCGTCGATCGCTTCGCCCGCGGTGTCGCGCTTTTTATCGAGCGTCAGGTTGTTGTGGACCTCTTTAACTCCGGTCACACCTCGCGCCACGCGGGTCGCCTGCGACTTCTCGGCCGATGAGTTGACGAAGCCGTTCAATTGCACGATGCCACGAAACACTTCAACATCGATATCGCGCGCCTTGGTTTCCGCGTCCCCGATCAGGGCCGTTTTGACCTTCGCGGTCAACACCGTGTCGTCGATCTGTTCGCCAGCGCTTTTTTGGGTACGCGTGGGTGTGCACGCCGAGACGGCGACGAACAGCAGGCTGGCTGCCATCGCGGCGATCAACTTGGTATTTTTCATTCTGGGTTCCTCTTGTCGAAACAACGACAGATTGGACGATGTCGGACTAACGAACGAGCTAGTCCTTCAGACCGTTGGCCCACTCGTTGATTTGTCGCTCGGCTTGATCCTTGCTGATGCCATAGGCTTCCTGTACTCGGCCGGACAGCTGGTCCTGCCGCCCGCGGATCACATCCAGCTGATCATCGGTCAACTTGCCCCAGCGCTCCTTGGCCTTACCCTTGAATTGCTTCCAATTGCCTTCCACTCGATCCCAGTTCATGGCGATCTCCTGACGGTTAGTGATGTAGAGGCGGCTAGTCTGGGACAGTCCTGCAACGAGCGACAGTGGGCGCTGCCCTAACAGATTGTCAGCGCTGCACGCGGGTCCTTGTCGGTGTGTGTCGGACAAGGCGAGTAGTGAGTGCGCACCTCACCGGCCGCCACGCGCGGCCCTTTGAACACCGTTGATCATCGCTACGCTCACCAGCAGCCGGCGTGCCGCGCGGCCGCGCAGGAATAGCGCCAGGAATCCGAGTACTCGCAGACTGCGCACGGTGCGCGGATCAGTCAGCAAGCGCATCGTGTTGCTGCGCGGAAAGACATCATTCTGTACCGGCGCCGGGTCTCTGCTCGGCAGGATTTTGGCCTGTAAGCGCGCGCGCGATCGCTGCAATTCTTCGATGCGTGCACGAATGTCCGCCGTGTCATGGTCATTTTCGGCAGTCATTGGCTCTCGCCCTCCCGTTCTGCATCGAGTGACGCCAGCCACGCGCGATCAGCGGCTAGTTCGCGTCGTGTTGCCGGAAACGCATCGTTGAGGGAGCGCCACGCCCGGCGCGCAGCGCGCATCAGGGAGATCATGCTGCCGGCCAGTACTAACAGAATACCGCCTACCACCCACCAACGCGCGTCCGTGGGCCAGCTATAGACGATCGCGACCGCTATGATGGTTGCCAAAGTGAATGAGGCGAGGACCACCGCTGCCGCTGTCGCAATGAGGCCGCGCACGATTTCGCTCTTGAACTGCGCGAGTTCCGCGCTCACCAGGCGAATGTAATGCGCGCCGTGTGCAGCGAAAGCTGGGGCTCGCCGCAGGATCGTGGCAATCCTGGCGAGATCTGCGACGGCCATACCGATGAGTCGGGTCGCTCAGCGGCGCCCGATCACGAGCCCCAGTAACAGCCCCAGGCCCGCGGCAATCGCGACGGCATTCCAAGGTCGTCGCTCCACGTAGTCGCTCGCGGCGTCCACGCCTCGCCCGACACTTTGACGTGCACTCGCAATCTTCTCCTGCGCACGTTGCTTGAGTTCCGTGACTTCAGCGTCGGTCAGATGCCCGGCGCGCTGCATCAGCTCCTGGACGTCAGCCAGCAGCGCTTCGAGTTCACCGCGAATTCTCGTCGATTCTTCGGTCATGATGGTCAAGCCTTCCGCATGAGACTGACGACAAACGCAATCACTGCGATTACGAGGAAGATGAAGAAGAGAATCTTGGCAATTTCCGCTGCCCCCGCGGCGATTCCGGTAAAGCCGAAGATGGCCGCCACGATCGCGACAATGAAAAATATGACCGCATATCTGAGCATGGTGAGCCTCCAGTAAATAGTTCTGCGTCGGTTCAAGACCTGTCATGGACACTTTCAGCCACTGGCGGACGCAAGCGTATCGGTCAACCGATCCACTGGTTGTGGGATTCGGCCTACAGCGCGATGTCTGACGCGGTGCCGGGCTATGATGCCGGCTGTCGGTTCCAGGGAATACAGAACAGCAGCGTGAATCGGTTCAGCGATGCGTAAGTGGCCTCAAAGCTGGCTCGTCGTCGCGCTGGCGGCGCTTGACATCGCGAGTCTCGTCGGTCTGGTGGCGGCGAGCGAGGTGCGTCGGGCCATATTGCTGCGAACGGCGATGGACATCCAGCATTCTCTCGATCGCCTGGCGAAGGTGGGGGAGCTCGAGGCGCTATTGAGTGCCGCAGATGACGGCATGCGCAGCTACTTGCTATCCAGCGGAGCTAAACGCCAGACGGACCTGCAACGAGCCGTTGCCGCGACGCCAACCGTGCTGGATGGGCTCGCACAACTTTATTTGATCGACGGTTCACCGAGCCCGGCAGAGTTTCGGGAGCTGTCATCGGCGACGGCCGCACATTTGCGTCACCTTGTCGCCGTGCGGGACCTCTACGACGCTAACGGGCGGGCGGCGGCGATTGAGCTTCTGAATTCGGGTCTGGATGACAGCGCCAGCCGCGACCTGTCGCGATTGATGCGCGAGATTCGCGATCGCGAACGAGAAAACGTCGCGATGCGGAGTTCAGAATGGCGCAAGGAGCATCGTGAGACCCGCTGGCTTCTCGCGCTGATGGCCGTGGCGCTGGCCGGATTGGTCATGGCGATCGCCCGACAAGGATTGCGACAGTCGCGGGCGCTCCGCGAGCAACGGCAGGCACTGGAGGGCGCGGTGCGCGAGCGCACACACGAGCTCGCCGCACTAACGAGTCATCTGCAGTCGACGGTCGAAGTGGAGCGCGCCGCACTGGCGCGCGAACTGCACGACGAATTGGGTGGCTTGTTGGTGGCCGCAAAGATGGACCTCAATCAACTGAAACCCCTGTTGCCACTCGACGACGAGACGACTGCCGCGCGACTCAAGCGCATCGACAGCGCGCTCGCCAACGGGGTTAAGTTCAAGCGACGCGTGGTCGAGGAGCTGCGGCCGACGCTGCTGGATAACCTGGGACTGCTGGCGGCGCTCCGCTGGCAGGTGGAGCAGGCCTGCGCCACGGCGAATCTTGAGTGTGACGTTGCGCTCCCGGAGGAGGAACCGGCGCTCGACAACGAAACACGTATCGGCTTGTTTCGCATCGTGCAGGAATGCCTCAGCAACATCATGAAGCACGCGCAGGCCGGCCGTGTGTGGCTCTCCATGAGCGTCGACGCCACACATTTGTGCCTCAACGTGGCGGACGACGGTATCGGTTTCGCTCAGACCGACGATTCCGGCGTCCTGCACCATGGCTTGAGTGGTATGCGCCACCGTGCGCGGGGCATGAGCGGCACCCTGACGATTGGCGCACGGCCCGGTGGCGGGACACTCGTCAGTGTGACGGTGCCGTTCGTGACTGCGGCGGACGCGTCACTTCGGCGATGACAGCCGGAATGCACTGAAATTCGGCCGACTTATCGAGGAAATATTCGGCACCCAGTTCCAGCGCGGCCTTTCGATAGGCGTCGAGCGCGTAGTTGGTCAACACGATAACAACGGGCCTCGGCTGACTGCCGCGCAGGCCACGCAGCACGCCAAACCCGGTGCCTTCGCGCAGGTGCAGGTCGAGAATGATCACGTCCGGCTTGTTCTGCCGGGCACTCGACAGCGCAAGGCTTTCGGTCGCTACCGGTCCGACCAACTGAATGTTACCGATGTGTTCCAGCAGCTCGGAGAGTCGCGCGGCCAGCAATTGCGAGTCTTCCACCAGCAGCACGGTCAGCCGACGCTGCTGGTCACCGCTGCCGCGATTCTCGCTTGTGCCTCTGTGCACCATCCAAACAGTATCGCAGACAACCCGTCAAATTTCCGCCCACCAGCTCACGTTTGTGTGTAGTCCATGTCCTACCAACATCCCGCGCGCCTACAGTTGCGAGCGCAGCAGCGCCGCACAGTGCTCGATCAGGCGGCGCGGCCAGGGGCGCTTGCGCCAGCGTTCGTACTCGTACACCCGACAATGCTGCCGATCGGCCGTCAGCAACTCGATCTGTTGGCGCGCAAAGTCCTCATCCCATATGTTGAGGTTCGCCTCGTCATTGACGCGAAAAGAGCGCGTGTCGAAATTGGCCGAGCCCAGCGAACACCACATACCATCTACCACCATGACCTTGCAGTGAAGCATCGTCGGCAGATATTCGAGGATCTCTATGCCGGCTGCCAGCAGCCGTCCCCACGCCGCCTGCGAGGCCCGCCGCACGACGACCGCGTCGGTACGCTTGCCCGGCACCATGATGTGCACCTTGACACCCCGTTGCGCCGCTGCGATCAGCGAACGGGTTGTCAGCTCGTCCGGTACGAAGTAGGCATTCTGGATCCAGATCTCACGCGACGCGGCGCCGAGCGCCAGCGCGACCATCAGCTGCATG
>JAGRJB010000168.1 GCA_020442965.1 Pseudomonadales bacterium | reverse complement strand
CCTCCAGCGAGTGCGCCATGCTGGCGCGATCCACCTTAGTCAGAATATCGCCGGGTAGGTAGGTCTTGAAATCGAGGTATTGCACGAGCGCGAGCGGATCGTCGACCGCACCGCCTTGTGCGTAGCCACGATACACTTCATTGGCACGATATCCCTGCAGGTCCCGCTCGAGTTCTCTCGAGAACAGCTGGCGCCGGCCCGCGTCGTCGAAGATCGATACACCGTGCAAATAGGCGTCGACGGCATTGCGAGCCAACGACTGAAAGGTGGTCTTGCCACGCACGAAACGCGGCGCCCAGTCGAGCTTGGGATACAAGCGACCGAGCGGTCCGAAGATCGCCTGCCGCACAGCGAGCGGCAAACGCTGCCGCACCTGTTCCTCTCCGGCGAACAGCCGATAGCGACGGTAACCGATGAAATTCTCGTCGCCGCCGTCCCCGGACAGGGCCACTTTGACGTGCTGACGCGCGAGCGCACAGACCCGGTAGGTAGGAATGGCGCTGCTGTCCGCATACGGCTCGTCGTAAACATCGGTCAGGTGATCGAGCAGACTGTAATCCGACGCTTCGACCACTTGGGTCTTATGGTCCGTCTTGATCGCCTCGGAAACCTGCAAGGCTTGCGCCGATTCGTCGTACTCTGGTTCGCGAAAGCCGATCGAGCAGGTCAGCAGGTGTGGCGTGCCGATTTCGCGCATCAGCGCGACGACCGCGCTCGAATCGATACCGCCGGAGAGAAACGCGCCGAGCGGCACATCGGAGACGAGCCGCAGCCGCACCGCGTCCTGCAAGCGACTGCGCAACTCGCTCGCGAGCGCCACCTCATCCGGGGCGCTGGTGGGTCGAACCCGCAGCGGCACGTCCCAGTAGCGGCGCGGCGCGGGCACGTCCTTGCCACGCTGAATAGTCAGATACATGCCCGGTTCGAGCTTGCGCACGTTCTGAAAGATCGTCGCAGGATCCGGGACATACCCGAAAGCGAAATAATTCTCGACCGATTGCGGATCGATCTTGCGCGGCACCTGCGGGTGCGCCATGAGCACTTTCAGCTCCGAGCCAAAAGCGATCCAGCCCGACGGCAGGATGCAATAGTGCAGGGGCTTCACGCCCAAGCGATCACGCGCGATAAAGAGTCGCTGCTGACGCTCGTCCCACAGCGCGAATGCGAACATGCCGTTGAAGCGCTCGAGCGCGGCCTCGCCCCACTGCTCCCAGGCATGCACGATCACCTCGGTATCGCAGCGCGTGCGAAACCTGTGCCCCAGCTGAGTAAGTTCGGTGACCAGTTCGGCGAAATTGAAAATCTCACCGTTGTAGGTAACGACGACGCTACCGTCCTCGTTGTAGAGCGGTTGTTTGCCACCCTCGAGATCGATGATCGACAGTCGCCGATGGCCCAAGCCAACGCCCGGACTCACGTGAAACCCATGCCCGTCCGGTCCACGATGGGCGATCGCGTCGTTCATGGCGCGCAGCAACCGCTCATCGACTGGGCGACGTTCACGCAGATCAACGATGCCCGATATTCCGCACATCAAGTCACCTCGGCGGCGCGGTTCGGCAGCGCCTGATAAAGTCCTGCATAGTTCTGCAGCATCCGTTCGAGCGAGTAACGAGTGGTTGCGAGTTCGCGCCCCGCGGCTCCATGGCGTCGGCGCAACGCGCCATCGCGCGCGTAGCGCGAGATCGCCGCAGCGAGCGCCTCGGCATCGGCCACCGGCACCAGGATACCCGTCGACTCTTCGACTACTTCGAGATTGCCACCAGTCGCTGTCGCCACCACGGGCAAGCCGGCGGCCATCGCCTCCAGTATCGTGTTCGAAACACCCTCACGTTGTGAGCCGAGTACGAATATATCGAGGCTCGTCAGCAGTTGCGCGACATCGTCGCGCTCACCCGCAAACCACGCCGCACCGCTGCAACCTGCCGCCTCGATCTCCGCCACGGCCTGCGCTCGCAGCGAGCCCTCGCCCACCATCACGAGTCTGAGATCGATGCCCGCCGGCGCCAGCTCGCGGCGCGCGGCGATGAAGGCACGCGTGAGATTGAGCGGATCTTTGATCGGCTGAAAGCGCGTCACGCTACCGACCGTAACCACCGCGTCGTTGGCGCGAGGGCCCGGTGTGTGCGACTGAAATTTGCCAACATCGACACCATTGTAGATCTGGGTGATCGATGCACGCCGAATTCCGCACGCTGCGCTAAGCCATTGCGCAAGATCGCGCGACACCGCGACCCACCGTGTGACGACGACACTGAGCATGCGCCGCAGTACCTGATATTTGCGCACCGTGCCATCCGGATCGTTGATGTCGCGGCCATGCTCACCGTGCACCCGATAGCGCACTCCCGCGAGCCAGGCGATCACGAGACAATCGAGAGTCCCGAAGTTGCGCGTATGGACGACATCGGGTCGCAGCCGGCGTAACAACCGCAGCAGACGCCAATACATGCGCAGGTCGTTACCCGGACGTTTGCCTAGTGCGTGTACGGCAACATCGGCGCGCTGGATGCGCTGACGAAATTCCGTGGCCTCCGTCAGCGCAATGATCGCGTGCTCAAAGCGATCCGCTGGCAAACCATTGACGAGATTGACCACGCCGTTCTCCAGCCCCCCCGTATCGAAGCGAAACACAATATGCGCGATTCGCATGCGCGCTGCTGGCACAGCGGCGCTCATGATGCATGCGCCTCGCGCAGGCCAATCGCGAGTTCCTCGCCGAGATCGCCGACGCTCGTGCCATCGAGAAACAGCCGGCACCATAGTTCCAGATTGACGAGCACTAACAACAGATCGGTGTAGTCCTCGCGATTCGCGTCGTGCAACGCCAGCGATTCCGCGACGGCATCCCAACGCAGCAGTCCCCGCGATTCCACCGTGGCACGATTGACGAGTTGATCCCGCAGGGGTTTCAGCTCGCGCTTGAACCATTGCCCGAAGGGCGCGCCAAAACCACGCTTGCCGCGGCCGATGATCGACGCGGGCACGAGATCGTGCACCGCACGCTTGAGCACCGTCTTGAACTCGCCGGCGGCGAGCTTGTGGCGCGCCGGAATCCGCGCGGCCAACTCGACCAATCGGTGATCGAGGAACGGCACACGACACTCGAGCGATTCAGCCATCGTAATCTTGTCAGTCAGTAGCAACAGATCTTCCGCGAGCTGCGTCTGGGCATCGACGCGCATCAGCCGCAGCAGTTCATCGTCCGCCCGCTCCTCGGCAACCGTCGCGGCAAAGCCATCGTCGGCAAGATAGTCGGAGCCGAGCAGGTGGCCGACCCGCGCACTGCTCGCGATCTCGAGATAGCTGCGGTACTGCTGCCGCCAATCGAGCTCGCCCGCCTGCACAAACCGCTTGGCATAGCGCGACAGGTCCATCAGCCGATTCTGCCGACCGCTTGGCAATACCCCTGCCAGCGGTTGCAACACGCCGCGACGCAGCCAGCGCGGGATCATCCGATAGCGACGACCGTAGTGCGCACCGAGGTAGCGTGGATAGCCGGCGAACAACTCGTCGCCGCCGACGCCCGAAAGAATGACTGTCACCGACTTGCGCGCCAGTTGTGAGACGAGATACGTCGTGACCGCAGCACCGTCAGAGATCGGCTCTTCCAGATGCCACAACAGTTTCGGCATCAGCACGGCGAGGTCCGGCGACACGAGAATTTCTGTGTGTCTGGTCGCGAAGCGCTTGGCGACCTCGGCCGCGAATGACAACTCGTTGTAGTGCGCGGCCGCTCCATCGCCACCATAGCCGATCGAGTAGGTATTCACCGGGCCTGCGATACGCTGCGCCATCAATCCGACGATCGCGCTCGAATCGAGTCCGCCGCTCAGGAACGCGCCGAGCGGCACGTCGGAGACGAGATGCTCGTCGACCGACCGTTCGAGCTCCCTGCGAACTTGTCTGGCCCAGTCGTCAGCCGGGACCGACTGATCAACGCTATCGGGTAGCGCCCAATAGCGCTCGCTGCGCGCGCTACCATTCTCCCAGACCAGACGGGCCGCGGGTGGCAGCTTGCGAATCCCTGCGAACAGCGTGCGCGGCGCGGTGCAGTATCCTAACGACAGATACTCACCCAGCGCGCTGCGATCGATACCGGCCCGCAGCAGTGGCAAAGTCAGTAGCGCCTTGACTTCGGACGCAAAAGCCAGGTATCCGTCCTTCTCGGCTATATATAGTGGCTTCTGACCGAGCCGGTCGCGCACCAGTATCAGTCGCCGACGGGTGGCGTCCCACAAGGCGATGGCGTACATGCCACTCAAGTACTCGACGAACGAGTCGCCGTACTCTTCGTAGAGATGCACGACGACTTCGGTATCGCTCAAGGTCCGAAAGCGATGGCCACGCCGCTCAAGGTCGGCCCGCAGACCGCGAAAGTTGTAGATCTCGCCGTTGCAGACGACCCAGACTGTGTCGTCTTCGTTGGCAATCGGCTGATGGCCGCCCGCGAGATCGATGATCGACAAGCGCCGCATGCCGATGATGGCGTGCTCGGCGGCATGAAAGCCCTGGTCGTCAGGCCCACGGTGGATGATAGCGTCCGCCATCGTGCGCACGTTCTCGAGGCCGATACGTCCGAGACCCGACGCGCGCGCGATGCCGACGATGCCGCACATGTCAGCGGTGCCTCAGGGCAGATTGCCGATCAGGCGGCTGCTGAGCCAGGACGCGACCGGTACCGGTAACCGCTTCCAGGCGGCGACAGCGAGCGCGTACTTGGGATTTTGCGGATTGAGCTGTGGTAGTTCCGCGCCGGATTTCAGCCAATAATGCCAATACAACTGCTGCGGCTCGGCACCCCACTGACGCTTGAAGCGAAACGTACCGCTGTCACGCGTACAGCGACCGAAGTCGAAATGGGCGAGCCCGAGCTCTACTGCATGCTCGATCACGGTGGCATAGAGCAGCATGTTGACACCCGATCGATTCACTTCGCGCAGACTGCTCGCCCATGGAATCTCCATGGTGTCGCCGTGGCAAATGACGAGGCCCGCCGCCACGGCACGGCCATCGAGTCGCACGATCGCGATCCGCGCCGTGTCGCCACAGATGCGCATGATCTCGGCGAAGAATGCGAGTGGATAGGAGGGCGTGCCGAGATCGCGCATATTGCGCGCCAACACGGCGTGGAAATCATCCAGCAACTCGGCGCCGCCCATTGTGGCGACCGCACCGTCGCGGGTTGGCCGCTTGATCTGCGAACGCACTTTGGCGCCTAACTGTTTGTTGAGCACCGCGACGCTGTTCGGCAGTGGCAACACCAGCGTCACTTTGTCCTGTCGCGATGGCCAATGCGGCACGTGATCGGCTCGATGCCGCAGTTCGGCGTGGCGCACACCGAGCTGCTCGGCGAGCGACTGGCAGTACTCGAAAAGCGCGGCATACGCAGCCGGCGAAACCGCGATCGCACCACCGTAATTGAAATAGGGCAGCGACACCAGAAAATCGCCGAACAACGAGCTCTTCAAACGTGTCAGGGGCAGCACGCCCTGTATTGCGCCCGCCGAATTCCGCGTCGCGATGTAGTAGGTCTGCCGGCCGAAAACCTTGGAGAAGACCGACCGCCAAGCGTACCGATGATAAATCGCAGCACCTGTTTGCCGGCCTACGAACTCATCCCACTCTTCTGCCATTGCCTCCTGCACCAGCTCCGCACGCAGCGGGGTCGTGGCCGCAGTCACGGTAATGCTTGTGCTCTATTCACGAGCGCTAACCAACATCGTCGCCGTAGTTGGCGTATTCACCATAATACCCGACCAGCGACGAGCGCCGCGTCTGGTTGATGATGCAGCGTACCAGCGGACCGCCCGGCACCTGGGCAAGCGCATCCTGCACGGTGCCGCGCAAGGTGTGATCGGCGCGTATCACGAAAACCACTTGGCCCACGCCGCGTGCCAGCACCTGCGCCTCGGTGCGCGCCAGTACGGGCGGTGAATCGATCAAGAGGATGCGCCCCGGGTAGGCCTCCAGAAACCAGCTCACGAGGCGCGCAAACCCGGGACCCGCGAGCGCTTCCGGCCCGTTCGGGATTCGCTCACCCGAAGGCAGTAGCGAGAAGCGCGGAATATTGGTATCCACGACGACCTGACTCGGCGACATCTCTGGGTTGCGGAGCAGATCGGTGAGTCCGGGCCGTCCGACCGCTCCGCACAACATGGACAACTGGCAACGTTCGATGTCGCCATCGACGAGCAGCACGCCCGAGCCCTGTTCGTGCGCAATGCTGAGCGCGAGATTCAAGGTCGTGAACGTCTTGCCCTCTTCCGGCACTGAACTGGTCACAAGTACCAGATCTCCGTCCGGAATCTGCTCGGCCTCGGCGCCGAAAGCGGCGGCGAGTACTGGCCACTTGATGCGGCGGAAGTCTTCCTCGCGACGGCGCACTTCGAGTTCATCGTAAGGCAGGACGCCGTATCGCCGCAGGTTCTCGAGATCGATCGTGATCGATTCGCGCGCCTGCGTGACTGCAGCGGAATCCCGATTCTGCACCGGCCACTCGCCACCCGGTGGTCTGAGCCGCCGAATATTCTTGTCCACGATACTCATGACGTTAACCGTTCCCTAGTTGTGCGCCACGCAGGAAGCACCTCATATGACCCGCAGCAACACGACGTTCAGCAAGTAGGCGCCGATCAAGAGCGCCAGACAGCCCGTCACCAACACGCCATCGCGCCGGTACCAGGGAGTCAAGGTCGCATCGAAACTACGCGCAACCGAGCCGAGTACACGCAGGCCGAGAGCGGACTGCACATCACGACGTGAAGAAAACACGGGCCGCAGCAGATTGAGGAGAAATGCGGCTGCCACCCCAACACCGAACGCGAGCATGGCTACCAACGTGAACAAGAGCATGCGATTAGGTTCGTCCGGCACCAGCGGCACCACGGGCGGATCGACGATCCGGAACTTGAGCTTGTCGGTATTCTCATCCGCCTGCTCGGAAATGCGCGCCGATTCCAGACGTGTCACCAGTGCGGTGTACTGGGTGCGGTTCACTTCGTAATCACGATTGAGCTGAGCCAGCTGCGCCTCGACTTCCGGTGCAACGGTCACGCGCGAGCGCAACCGCGCCAGCTGCGCCTGCAATTGCCCGAGCTGCCCACGCACCTCGGCCAGCTCCGCATTTGTCTGACTGAGTGACACGCGAATGGTCTGATAAACCGGATTGATCGCCAGACGTTGTGAATTGGTCGCTCCAGTGCCTTCCTGCGTCGGGAACATCACGCCCGCAGCGCC
>JAGRJB010000167.1 GCA_020442965.1 Pseudomonadales bacterium | reverse complement strand
GCTCGATGATGCTGCCTGCCGCGTCGGTCACGAGACGCAAGCGCCGGTTCTTGTGGAAAAACGTCAGTCTGTAGTGGCCCGCATCCTGATCGATGCCGCGTTCGCAGAGGCTCGTGATCCTGCGCTTGCGCAGCAGGGAATGGATCTGCTCGGCCTTGAGTTCGAGGCCCGCGGCGATGACTGCCGCGTCGATACACACTGCGCCGTCTTCGAACTCCACCGCGTTCATGTCACCGCGTCACGCTCAGTTGAACCCACCGGCCAGCTCGAGTCGGCCGAATCCGCTCAGTTATCGGTCAATGCCGCGTCGCTGGGTATACGTATTTACCCCAGCTCGAACCGCACGCCAGATCAAGCGCTACTGATCCGTGGATTCGCTGTCGTCGGTGTCTTCCTCGTCTTCGAGTTCGATGCTTTCGTCCGGATACAACTCGTCCTTCGATTGGGTGGTCGAAATAAACGGATTGAAAAGTGGCTCGGGATCAACATGCGGCTGCCATGCCTTTTTCTTGCCGTGCATAAATAGCTCCTGCGCCCCGTAACAAAGCAAACACTGCGTGAGCGCGCACACACGAGTTTGCGCACTGACAAGTTCTCCGACAAACGATAAATTTCGATGTCAGGTATCGTCTTTGCAGATAGAAATTCGGTCGGTGAGCAAGGCCGATCCAGCGGATTTGCCGCTACATCGCAAGGATCTATACCGGTTGAAATAACGCCGGCGGGTGTTAGGCTGGACTGATCGCACTGCACCGAACTTCGCGACAGGAGCCTGCAAATGGAACAAGCGCCGCCCCTCGTGGGACCCGATTTGGCGATCGGAGTGCCGTTAGCCGAACTTGCGGAGAACATGCCGTTGTTAGGGCACGCGGGCGGCAAGGCGATCGTGCTGGTGCGGACGGGCGCGGACATTCGCGCGATCAGCGCGACGTGCTCGCACTATGGTGGCCCACTCGGTGACGGACTTGTCGTCGGCAAAACCATTCGCTGTCCGTGGCACCATGCCTGCTTCGACTTGAACACTGGCGAGGCTCGCGGCGCGCCAGCCTTGGACACGATCGCTTGCTATGAAGTGGAGCGTCGCGATGATCGCGTGATCGTTCGTGCCCAGAAGCGCGCGCCAGGGCCGGCAAAGCCGTCAATCACGCTCCCTACCAGTATCGTTATCGTGGGTGCGGGCGCGGCCGGTTCGGCTGCTGCAGAACGCCTGCGTGCGCTCGGGCACACGGGGTCCATCACGCTGATCGGCAATGAGTCCTCAGGCCCGGTCGATCGCCCGAACCTCAGCAAGGATTACCTGGCAGGTACGGCGCCCGAAGAGTGGGTCTCGTTGCGGTCGCGTCAATTTTATGAGCAAATCAAGGTCGACCTGCGGACCGACGATCCCGCGGCCGAGCTGAACCCGAGCAAGAAGTCGCTGCTGCTGCAGAGCGGTCGGACTGTTCCCTACGATGCTCTGTTACTCGCAACCGGAGCAGAGCCGCGGCGGCTCGCGCTCGCCGGTTCCGACCTCCCGACTGTGTTTACGCTGCGAACATTGAATGATGCAAAAGCCATCATCGCAGCGGCCAGGACTGCCCGCAGAGCTGTCATCGTTGGCTCGAGTTTCATCGGACTCGAGGCGGCCGCAGCGCTACGTACGCGTGGGCTAGAAGTAGCTGTCGTAAGCCGCGACCGGGTTCCGCTGGAACGTGTACTGGGTGCGCAGCTCGGCCAATTCGTACAAGCATTGCACGAGAAGCACGGCGTGCGCTTTCATCTAACGACAAGCCCACGCGCAATTCACACGCAGACGGTGGAGCTCGAGAACGGTGTGGTGCTGGAAGCGGACTTCGTCGTGCTTGGTGTGGGCGTGCGGCCGCGCGTTGCACTCGCGACCAAGGCCGGACTCAAAGTAGACGACGGGATCGTGGTGGATTCTCATCTGCGTACGAGTTTTCCTGGCGTCTGGGCGGCGGGCGATATCGCCCGCTACCCGGATCCACGTCAGGGCACGTCTGTTCGCATCGAGCACTGGGTTCTCGCTCAGCGGCAGGGCCAGTCGGTTGCCCGCGACATGTTAGGCCTGGGGGAACGGTTTCGCGATGTGCCATTCTTCTGGAGCCGACACTATGATGTCACGCTGTCGTACGTCGGCCATGCGACTGCGGACGATGCAATCGAGGTGCTGGGTAACATTGCGCGCCACGATGCCACCGTGATCTATCGGCGCGCAGGGCGGCCTGTCGCGGTGGTTACTGTCGGACGTGATCGCCTGAGCCTCGCGATTGAAGCGGCGCTGGAGCGAGACGACGTGGATGCCGTCGAGACTCTGCTCGCGGATAATTGAGACTCCCGAGCGTAAGCAATCGTCGCGTCCACTGCGCTCACGCAGAGTCTGCGGCAACTCGTCGTATTGTGTCGAGAGCAAGCGCGAGTGGGCCCGAATCCAGCTTGGTTGGAAAGCACAGATAGGCTCGCAACCTAAATTGCGGCACTTCGGCAACGCGATGCACCCGTCCGGCGAGCTCGTGGTGGCGCAGCATCCGCGCCGGGAAGTAGCCAGCACCGCCGGAGGTTAGTACGTGTTGCAGGCCGAGCCAACCGATGTTGACGGACAGCGAGGCGCCGGGGAAGTTCGGAAAAGCCAGAGCATGTTGCGCAAAAAACTCCGGCCCCCAGTCGATGTAGACGTAGTCGCGCTCCGGCAGACCTCGATCATCCCGTCGTGAGGACACCATCACCAGCTGTTCCTCCGGCAAAGGCTCGACGGTCAGACCGGGACGAGCCTGTGGGTCGTACATGACCCCGACGTCCAGCCGACCCTCGAGCATCGATTGCATCAGGTCTTCCTCGAAACCGACGAGGGCGCGCACGACGACGTCTGGCGCGAGCGCCTTGAACAGCGGCAGCCACCGCAGCAGCAATTCTTCCCACAAGCCGATGCGACTGCCGATAGTCAAAGTCGCGCGATCCCCGCTAACAATCGCAATTTCCTCCCGCGCTTGTTCAACCGTGCGCGTGAGGAGTGCGGCGTGTCGCTGAAACTGTCGGCCGGCCGGTGTCAGCGTTGTGCCAGACTTGTTACGAACGAACAATTCGGCACCAAGCGTCTCTTCCAGCCGCTGGATACGCGCACTAACGGTGGACTGCGTAATATGCAGGCGCGCGGCCGCCTCCACGAAATTTCCGGCAGCGATCACGACGAGAAAAGTGCGTGCGAGCTCAGTATCCATTTGTCTGTTCCAGCAGTTTGGGCGGCCGCGTGCGATAGGGTATAGGTAGTTACCCGTGACGTCTTGGCAGAGTGCGGGATCCGTGGCCGATAGCGCCGCTCAGGAAATGGCTTCCAGAGTACCTGCCGTAGACGCCACCCGCGAAGGCGCGTCATGCCGCGGCCCAGCACCGCCGGCGCGACATCCGTCCAGCGAGGCCTTGCCGTCAAGTTGGCATAGCGAGCACGCATGCGAGTGCGGGTGCGGCATCAGCGTGCCGAACACTGCTCGGTCCGCGCTGCCATGACTGTGAACGCAGTGACGCTGGTATGCTTGTCGCTCGGCAATAGTATAGTTAAGGAATCGTCCCATGCGACCGCGTGAATGGAGTTCGCTGGCCCTTGCCGGCACGCTGGCTTTCCTGTGGCTGTTGAGCGGCCAGGTGTGGGCGGCCGAAATGGTTCATTTGACCCCCGCCCAGCGCGCCAACGCACATATCGAGACCCTGATGCTCGATGACTCGGGCGCGCTGTCAGCATCCGGACTCACGTTGACTGGACACATCGAGCCAGGTTCGGCCGGGCGTGCGCTGCTAACTGCGCCAGCCGCTGGCCGCGTGATAGAGGTTCGCGCAATGCCCGGTCGGCCGCTCAAACGTGGCGACGTTTTGATGGTGTTGGCGGGTCCCGAGATTGCAGTCTTGCAGCGTAGCGCACGCGAGGCGCAGGCGGCAGCCAAGGCGGCGGAGCAGCGTGTCACGCGCGATCGCACTTTACTCAAGGCAGGCGTGATTTCGGCGGGTAGACTCGAACAGTCCGAGGCCGACTACGCGGCCGCCGCTGCTCAGCGCAGTGCATCGATCGGTGCCTATCCCGGCATGGACCTATCTACTCGCGATGGTCAAATGATCGTGCGTGCACCCGTGGACGGTGTGCTCGCGGGCCCAAAGCTCGCAGTGGGGCAGAGCGTGGCCACCGGCGATCCGCTCGGCGTGATCGGAACGCCGGAGCAGTTGCACGTGGCGCTGGTGGCCAGCGCCGACGTCGCGCGCAGTTTGCGACCCGGTGATTCCGCGACTGTGCGGGGGCGGAGCTGTGAGGCAAGCGCCATGCTCTCGTCGGTAGGCATGCAGGTCGAGTCCAATCACGTTGTTACAGTGACTGCGATCATCACGGACAAGGATACGTGTCTGCTCCCCGGCGAGTCGGTGAACGCCGCCATCTCGCCGCGTACCGCGGCAACGGGCAGCTTCGCCGTGCCCGCCCGAGCATTCGTACGCCGTGGATCCGAAACGTTCGTCTTCGCTGAGCGCGATGGTGGCTTCGAGGTCGTGTTAGTAGATCCAGAAGCGGCCCGCGCCGGGTTTGCGCGTAGTGACGTACTCAATCGAGGCGATCGAGTTGCGATCACGGGTACCGCACTGCTGAAGGGCGCGTGGATCGGGATCGCAGACGAATAGCGCCATGATCGCACGTCTCATTGCCTTTGCGCTCACGCAGCGCCTGATCGTTTCGCTGGCCGCGGCCGGGTTGGTCGTTGCCGGCACGCTCGCCTTGCTGCGTTTGCCAATCGACGCGTTCCCGGACATCTCGACTACCCAGACCAAGATCATCCTGAAGGCTCCAGGCATGACCCCGGAGGAGGTTGAGGCGCGGATTGTCGTACCGATTGAGCAAGAGTTGTTAGGTATTCCAAATCAGACAATTTTGCGCTCGATGGCCAAGTATGGCATCGCCGATATCACGATCGACTTCACGGATGCGACTGAGCTCTACTGGGCGCGGCAGCAGGTGAGCGAGCGTCTCGCTGCGGTCATGCCTGACCTGCCGGACTCTGTAACTGGTGGTCTGGCGCCGATCGCGACGCCACTATCCGATGTCTACATGTTCACGCTCGAGGGCCCATTGCCGCTGGCAGAGCGACGCGCACTGATCGATTGGGTAATTCGGCCGCGGCTGAGGACACTGGAGGGCGTGGCAGATGTCAACGCCCTCGGCGGGTTCGTTCGCACCTTCGAGGTGCAGCCGGACATGACGGCGCTGGTGGCACGAGGGCTGAGTCTCGCAGAATTGCGCACGGCGCTCCAGGCTAACAATCGAGGCGACGGTGCGGGGCGCGTGACCGCGGGCGAGGAGTCATTGCCGATTCGTGTTGATGCGACCGTGAAGACGCTCGAGGATATCGGCGCGATTGCGGTCAAAGCGGACCGCACCGGTATCGTCCGAGTGGCCGACGTAGCGACGGTCGGCTACGGAACATTGACCCGCTACGGCGCCGTTACTCGCAATGGCTCCGAGGAAGCGACGCAAGGAATCGTCATCGCGCTGCGCGGCGCCAATGCCCGAATGGTGGTCGCTCGAGTACGAGCAGAACTGGATGAGATTGCCAAGACCTTGCCCGAGGGCATCGAGATCGTGCCGTTCTATGATCGCAGCGCGCTGGTCGATCGAGCGACTGGCACAGTCACCAAAGCGTTGCTCGAAGCCGCCGTATTGATCATCGTTTTGTTGGTACTGTTCCTCGGAGATATACGCGCCGCGATCGTCGTGACAATGGCATTGCCGCTCGCCGCTCTCGCGACCTTTCTCGTCATGGAGCGCGTCGGCCTTTCGGCCAACCTGATGTCGTTAGGGGGGCTCGCGGTGGCCATCGGCATGTTGGTCGACGCGGCGGTTGTCGTTGTCGAGAACGTTGTCGCCCGCCTCAGCGATCCGGTGAGCAATGAGCGAACGCCGGCGCTGCACGTCATCTTCAGGGCGGTCAAAGAAGTCGCCACGCCGGTGCTTGGCGGCATCATGATCATTGCGGTGGTGTTCCTGCCGCTCCTGACACTACAGGGGCTCGAGGGCAAGTTGTTTCGACCAGTGGCCGCGACCATCGTCATCGCGCTGCTGGCATCGCTGGTTTTGTCATTCACCGTGATTCCGGTGCTCTCGTCGTTTGTCCTGCACCGCGCCCCGCACAACGAGCCGTGGCTGATGCGCAAACTGACGCCACCGTTCGCGCGTCTTCTGGATTGGTCGCTGGCGCACGGCAAGATTGTTTTGGGGATCGCAATCGCTACCGTCGTCGCGGCGCTGCTGGCATTCCCGTTTCTCGGCAGGTCGTTCATCCCGACTCTGGACGAAGGCGACGTGCTCGTGCAGATTGCAAAGTTGCCGTCGATCAGCCTGGAGGACTCCGTACGCATCGATCTCGATGTGCAGAAGGAGATCCTGCGCACGACACCCGAGGTCAAGAACATTATTGCACGCGTCGGTTCCGATGAACTCGGCCTCGATCCGATGTCGCTCAATGATACCGATACTTTTCTCGAGTTGAAGCCTGCCGCAGAATGGCGTGGCGGCAAAGAAGAAATCATCGCGTCGTTGCGTGAGGTTGGTGCGAGCTTTCCTGGACTGGCGTTTGGATTTACGCAGCCGATTGAAATGCGGGTTTCCGAGATGCTGACTGGAACGCGCGGCGATGTGGCGGTCAAGGTTTTTGGCCCGGATCTGGAAAAGTTGAACCAACTCGCTCTGGCGATCCAGTCGACGATGCAGCGGGTCGACGGCGCTCAAGATGTCATGTATCTGGCTAACGACAGCATGCAATACTTGCGCGTTGACCTGGACAGGACCGTGCTCGGTTCGACCGCGGGCACCGCCGAGAACGTGCAGCAGGAGTTGCGGGCCCTGGTGGAAGGGGAGCGTATCGGCGCGGTGCTCACAGAGGGCAGGCGCGTACCACTCGTCATACGGGGAGCTGATGAATATCGACGCGATATTGAGGCTATCGGCGCGGCGCCAGTCGGCGGCGAGGCGGGTGCGGGAACACCGTTGACTGTGACGGCGGGGCTCTCAGTCACCCAAGGTCCCGTGAAGCTCGAGCGCGAGAATTCTTCGCGATTCGCAGTGGTTAGTGCGAACGTGCAGGGGCGCGATCTCGTAGGATTCGTGAGCGAGGCG
>JAGRJB010000166.1 GCA_020442965.1 Pseudomonadales bacterium | reverse complement strand
GTTGCCCCACCAGTTGTGCAGGATTTCGTGCGGATAGGAAGAGGTGAGAATGAACGGAAAGCGGATGATCTGTGGGCCTAACAAGGTGAAGCTCGGCATGCCGTAACCGGTTTCCCAGAAGTTCTCGACCAGCGCGAACTTCTCGTACGGGTAGGTGCCAATCAGTCCACGATACATCTCGAGAATGCGCGCCGTAGCTTCCAGGTACTTCGCAGCGAGCGCATCGTCCGCCTTGCGCAGGTAGACCTCGGCCGTGACCGCGCCCGCAGCGCGTGCGTAGCGTGTCAGCGGACCGCCGACAATGTGCAGCTCATCGAGCGGCGCGTCTGAGTGCCAGTGTGTGATGCCCTCGGCGTCGCGCGCCGAGCCGTTGCCGGGGCTGATCAGCTGCCAACCCGCCGGCGATCGTGCTGTCAGTTCAAACGTGAACAACGTGTCGCCGAGATACGGGTACCAGAGCGTGCTGCCCGCGAGGTAGACGCCGTCATTGTCGATGATGCCAGCGGTTTCGTTGAAGCCGCGTGCGTATTCCTGTGCGGGCGTCTCAAAGCCAAAGTTGATCGGACCGCGGTAGTGAAGCGTGAACTTGCTCGCGCCAGGAGCGAGCTGCACCCGATAGCGGGCCGCACGTCCGGCGCTGGTCATGGTTTGCGATGAGCCGTTGATCCCGCTGAATCCCTTGGCGGAGTCAGCCGGCAGACGCTCGACACGCGGCTCCGATTCGAGCACCGCGAGCGGGGCAGCTAACAGGAATTCGACGGCCTGGCCGGCCATGGCCGACGGCAGCTCGACGACGGCTCGTACCTCAAGCAGGTGTGTCGCCGGTTCGAGCGTTGCCTCGAGTTGGTAGCGCGGCAGCGCGGGCGCGTCGGTGGCTGCTGCCTGCGATGACCACAAAGACAGGGAGAGGGCACCAGCCGCAGTGGCCAGCACAGCAATGATCGAACGCATGATCTACCCCTTGCGGCGGAAAGCGATCTTTAGAGTCATGGGGCGGCCGTCTCGTTCAATGACGAGTTCGGCGGGATCGCCCCAGCGGTATTCACCAACCTGGCGCTGCAGGGCGGTCGAGCCATCGATCTTGACGCCGTCGAGCGTACGCAGGATGTCGCCGACCTTGAGGCCGGCTTGATCCGCGGTCGAGCCCTTGTCGATCTGAATGACCTTGCCCGGTTCTTTGCCAATGCTTCCCATCAGCGACACACCCAAGACGGGCAGCGTCGGTTGTGCGGTCCAGGGGACACCCCACAAGTAGTTGGCATAGGAAGCGCTTACGCCGGCCACGGGTTCGCCTTCGTCATCGCGCACCGTCACGGGAATCAGCGATGCGATGCGCCCTTGGAAGTGCGGCGTCAGTTGTCGCTCGGCCCCCAGTCCATAGGCAACGTGGCCCGAGCCGATCAATACGACGACGATTTCTTTCGGGTCCGCCGGAGTCGTTAGCGCCTGGCCCGCGTTCCAGCCCATCGCGGAATCCCAGGTCACTTGCGCCAGGTAGAGCCCTTCGGCCTGGTCAGGCGGCATGTTCGAATGCAGTGGATCATCCGCCGAGAAATACGAGTGCACGAGTTCGCGATGTTCAGTGCTCGTCGTGTTGATTGAAGGCGGCATATGCTTGCGTGTTTCGGGGTCGAGCGCCTCGAGGCCCTTGGAGCGCACCGTGCGCACGACGTCGCGCGGAACGTTGATGCCAACCATACGCAGATGGTGGTCCCGCGCGTATTCAAAAATCTCGCGATAGTGGCCCCAGTGATGCGACCAGGTTTCGTACCACTTGGCCTGATCGAGGAACTGCTGTTCGGTCAGCTTGCCCGCGGTCCAGTCCTCGAGCGGTTTCGTGACCGTGTACGGGAACATCTCGAGGCCGATGATCACCTTGCGCCCGGCGGCGTGCAGCGCCTCGATCGCGCGCAACTGTGCACGGTGGAATTCACCGTTGGTGTGTTCCTCACCGATGAACAGCACGCGCGCGTCGGCGAGACGTCGCGCGAATTCGGCGGAGTCGATGACCTCGTTCTTGGCCGTGTCAGTAATGCCGTCGAGCCTGACGGCCGCGATCTGATCCTTGCGGGCCGGATCACCGATGGCGAGGTGCTGGGGATCCGCCTGAGGCGCTTCGGCAGCGCTGGCGGATTGGCCGCCGGAGAAGTCTCCGGCGGCCATTACCAACATTGCAGCGATCGACAGACACCACCGCGACGTCATGCTCAGAACCTGTAGCGCGCAGTAATGCCGTACTCGCGTAACGTCGGGTACGACACGCTGTAGCGCCACGGGAAGAACGTGCTCTTGCCGCCCGATCCAGCCGGCGTTACGCCAGCAGGCGTACGGTAAAACGTACCGTCGGGCAGCACATTGGTGAAGTAGACGTCGCGATAGGCGGCCGATGGCGAGTCTTCGTTCGTCAAATTGCGACCCCATAGCTCGACGGTCCACTTGTCTCCGCTCAGGCCCAGCTGCATGTTGAGCTTGGTCTGGTCCGGAAGTATGGCCTGGTTGGTAGCATCGGCGAATTGCTTGTCACGATACGACAAGTCGCCCCGTACGTACCAGTCGACGCTATCGCGTACCGGCGCTCGGTAGCCGAGGCTCGCCGCGAGCTGCCACGGCGAGGCGCGCAGCATTTCATTGCCGGCAACATCGCCCTCGGGCGAAAAGCTGGGCAGGTTCTTGAAGCTGTCGATTTTCGCGTCGGTGTATTTGGCATCGTTATACGAAACCCCGAAGCTGCCATCGACGCGGTCGGTGAGCCGCGCCTGCACCGAGAACTCGGCGCCCTTGATCTCGGCATCGCCGGCATTCACGTTGAACGCCGTGGGCAGGCGGAGCTGTCTCAGTCCGCCGCCGCGCGGATCGACCACCTCGGCCTGGATCTGCGGGATGACGATCTCCTTCCACTTGTTGAAGTAGACGTCGAAGTCGAGATAGACGCGCCGATCCAGCAACTCGGTCTTGATACCGAGTTCGATCGCATCGTTCTTCTCGGGGTCGAATGAGGTCAGAATGCCGACGTTAGGCTGCGGCGCCGGATCGGTTGCAAACTGCACCGTGGCCGCGCTGACCGAACCGCTTTTTTCGGCGTGTGCGTAGGAACCATAGATAGTCGTATTGGGCGCGGGCTTGTAGTCCGCCGATGCCCGGTAGTTCTTGATGCCAAACGACTTGCTGCCGGAGCGATTGGCGCGCAGGTTGTCGAATGACCGCTTTTCGTCGGTGTAACGTGCTTCCAGGCGCGTTGTGAAGGCGTCGGTAAAGTCGTATTCGACGGTCGCGAATACCGAGGGTGCCTTGATGTCGGACGTGACACTTGTGTCGAACACTGCATCGCCTATTGGGCTCGCAAACCAGGGGCCGAAGGTTGCGTCGCCCGCGCCGACTGCCGGGTCGACGGTGAGATTGGCTGGACCGCCAAACAACGCGGCCGAACGGCACGACAGGCAGAAGGTATAGAAATCTGCCGGCAACGATTTCGTTGCGATCACACCATCAAGCCCATTCTTGGACTTGGTGTTGTAGTAGTAGAAGCCGCCCGACCAACGGAAGCGCTTCTCCAAATCGCTCGCAAAGCGCAGCTCCTGGCTGAATTCCTCGGTTTCGGTGCCCCCGCCGATTTGCACCAGGCCCGTGCTGAAAGTCTTGAGTTCGCCGGCCTGAAAGACGCCGCCAAAGAGTGGCACCAGGCCCGTCGCGGGTCGTGCGATGTACGCATACGGCACGCTGTCACCGGTATTGCGCGAGCCATCGACCAGAAAGTCCTGCTTGAGGTTGGAGTAACCGGTCAGAGCCGTGACCAGGCCAAAACCCGTGTCCCACTTCAGGTTGAGATGCGCGCGAACCAGGTCGCGGTCATCACCCGTTGCCTGGGGCACGACGGACATGCCGCGGCGACCGATTGGCTGGAACTCACCACAAAAATTGCCGAACGCAACTGGCGTTGTGGCTGGGTGAGGCGTCAGCAAGCCGTTCAGATCTTCGCAGTTTGCCGCCACCGGGCTGATCGCCGCGGTGAAGGTGCTGTCGTTAGATACGTATAAGGAGAATTCGCCTTCGAAGGACTCCACCGGAGTCCATAGCAGGCTGCCCTGGAACGTCTCGTAACGATAGCCACCGATCTTGGCCGATCCGCCGCCGATGCCGGCGTACTGGTTCTCGTAAGAGCCGTCGAAGGTGTCATAGCCGACGGCGGCACGGCCTTTCAATACCCCCTCGATCAGCGGGCCGCTCACCGAAAGTGACGCGAGCACCTTGTTGTGCGAGCCGAACTGCACTTCCGTCTTGCCCTTGAACTCATCGGTCGGCTTGGCGGTCACATAGTTGATCGCGCCGCTGAACGCGTTGCGTCCGTACAGCGCTGCCTGTGGACCTTTGACGACCTCGATGCGCTGCAGGTCGAGTTGACTGAAGTTCAAACCTTCCTTGCCCGACACGAAAATGCCATCGATGAAGACAGCTGCATTGTTTTCGCCGCGCACGTCAACCGGCGCGAAGCCGCGAATCACGGGCACCGGCAAAAAGCCGGCCTGCAAATCAGAGAACGTCAGGCCCGGTGTCGCTTCGGCGACGTCGTCGAGATTGCGAATCCCCTTCCTTTCGATCGATTCGGTGCTGAACGCGGTGATCGCGAGCGGCACGTCGATCAGACGCTCTGCGGTCTTGCGCGCGGTGACGACAATCTCCTCCAGACCCATTGTCTGGCCGGATTGCGCCGTGCTCTGTGCTTGTGAAACATTGCTGCCGGCCAGTGCTACCACCACGGCAGAAACAGCCAGACTGAACTGGCGCCAGGAAAATCGATCGTTCATAGAGTGCTCCCCAAAGTGCGTGGCGATTGTATTTTCGCGACTGCTGTGTCAAAGCTACAATTATATTGCGGCCGGCGCCAGTACAGGACAATGGGTACGACCGCGAGATGCACGACAACGAGGGTTAAACGAGGGTTATATGAGAACGATTCGCAATTTGCGGGCGGCCGCAGTCATTACAGGCCTTTCCTTGACGCTACTAGGCTGCCAGGCGGGGGATAGTGCGCGTTCGGAGGCCAAGGCGCTCAAGCCGGTGGCCATCCCGGCGGGCGCACAGGTCAGCACGGCACCCAACGAACTGCCATCGTGGCTTATTCCCAACATGGACGAGGCGGCGGAGGCGTACTACGGGCCGGACAGTGAGCACTTGATCGCCCAGGTCAAGAGCCCGCTGGCGGTCAAGAGCCCGCGTGGCATGTCCGGCTTTCTCACCAAGACCTTCACCGATGCCGGTACGGATATCGTGCTCGTGAACGACAAGGGCTGGGACGCCTGTTCGTACTTCTTCCCCGACGGCAAGCGGCTCGTCTGGACGTCGATCAAAGACAACATGAACATGCCGCTCGGTAACTGGTCGGACTGGCGCAACTATCCGCAGGGCGCCGAGTTGTACGTATCCGATCGTCAAGGCAAGAACGTCAAACGTCTGACTAACAATCAGTACTACGAGGCGGAGGTCACCGTCTCGCCGGATGGCAAGTGGATCGTGTTTGGTCGGATGATCGACAAGAACATGGACCTGTGGATCATGAACTCCGACGGCACTAACGAGAAGCAGCTGACCTTCACGGCGGACGATCAGGAGGGAGCACCGTACTTTCTGCCCGATAGCGAGACGATCATCTTCCGCGCTTGGAAAGCGTCCGAATACGATCAGAAGCCCACGCCGATGACCATCTATACGATGAAGCGCGATGGCTCGGACCGCAAAGCCGTGACCTATACGCACGATATGAACTGGGCGCCCTATCCGGCGCCGGATGGCCGGCATTTCGTATTCGTCCGCGCGGAGACCGGGCGCAATTGGGGAGTGTATCTGGGCGATCTCCAGTCCAAGGAAATCAAGCGCATTACCTTCGATGAGGGCTTCGACGGCTTTCCTTCAATCTCGCCCGACGGCCGCAAGATGGTGTGGACGAGCTCGCGCAGCGCCGGACCTAAGGCCGGCTTCATGCAGGGATTAAAGCTGCATGTGATGGATATTACGTCGCTGAACCTGGGTCCGAAATAGTCTGGATCCTGCCCTCGGTGCCGGCGGCTAACGAGTTGTGCCGCACGGCTACCGAGGTGTGATTCGCGGCCAGCTTTTCCGCTAGCCGATCGACGAGATAGACCGAGCGGTGTTGTCCGCCCGTGCAACCGATCGCTACCGTGAGGTAGCGACGGTTGCTGTTTTGATGCTCTGGAATACGCGCCTCGACGAAGCGCGTAATATCTTCGAGCAGTCGGCGCACACTCTGATGGCCTTCGAGAAAGCGCACGACCTCCGCGTCGCGCCCCGTCATCGCCCGCAAACTGATGTCCCAAAAAGGATTCGGCAGCGAGCGCGCGTCGAAAACAAAATCCGCATCGCCGGGTATGCCGTTCTTGAAGCCAAACGACTCGATCAGGATCGACAAACGTGCACTGGAGCGTTGCTCGACTCGTTTGCTCATCAGCTCGCGCAGGTCGTGCACCCCCATGCGCGAGGTATCGACGACCAGATCCGCGGCATAGATGATCGGCTCGAGCAGCCGCCGCTCCATCGCGATGGCTTCCTTGAGCGAGACTTGCTGCGAGCTCATCGGATGTTTGCGACGCGTTTCGGCGAAGCGCCGCAGCAGATCCTCATCGCTCGCGAGCAGGAACACGATTTCACACTGCACGCCGCTCTGCTTCAGCTCGTCGAGCAGCTGCGGAATGTTCGCGATTTCGGCCGCCTCATTGCGCGCATCGAGGCCGACGGCCGTGCGCGCGTAGCGCGCGGAGCCACTCGCGACCGTATGTGCGATGAAGGGCGTCAGTAGCGCCGCCGGAATGTTGTCGATGCAGTAGTAGCCCACATCCTCGAGCATGTGCAAGGCCACGGTCTTGCCCGAGCCCGAAAGCCCACTGACGACGATCAGGCGCATGCTGTTAGCCGGTCAGGCACGCATCGTCTTGCGAGCCTCGGCCGCATGATGGTCCGCACGCTTCTCTTTGTGTTTGATCACGCAACGATCGAGTTTGTCGATCAGCGCGTCGATGGCGGCGTACATGTCCGAGTCGGTGGCAATCGCGTGAATGGAGCTGCCACGAACGTTCAGCGTTGCCTCCGCCCTTTGCAGCAACTTCTCTACGGTCAGGATGCAGGTTACGTCGATGACATGATCGAAATGCCGCGAAATCCGCTCGAGTTTCTTCTCCACGTAGGCGCGTAGCGGCGGGGTGACATCTACATGATGACCGGAGAGCGATAGTTGCATGGCTAACTCCTTAAGCGTAGCTCGTTGGGCAAAAAAGTTGCAGGAATTCATTTTTCGGCGATGCGCTTGCGCTCGTTGGAGGGCGCGATACCGAGCGCTTCGCGATATTTGGCGACCGTGCGCCGCGCGACGGCAATGCCTTCATCTGCCAACAGCTCGGCCAGCCGGCTGTCGGAGAGCGGTGCGGTAGCATCTTCCTCGCGCACCAACTTCTTGATTTTTGCGCGCACCGCTGTCGAGGATGCGCCGCTGCCATCGGCGGCTTCGACCTGACTGGAAAAGAAGTACTTGAGCTCGAACACGCCGCGCGGCGTGTGCATGTACTTGCTCGATGTGACGCGTGAGATCGTCGATTCGTGCATGTCGATGGCGGTGGCAATGTCTTTCAGGATCATCGGCCGCATCTGTTCTTCGCCGTGCTCCAGGAACGCTGTCTGTCGCTCGACGATGGAGCGTGCAACCTTCATCAGGGTTTCGTTGCGGATCTCGAGGCTCTTCAGCAGCCAGCGCGCCTCCTGCAACTGTGCACGCAGCGAAGAATGTCCCGAGCCGCGTCCGAGCGCTTCGACGTAGCCTTGATTCAGCTGCACACGCGGCGCCGTACTGCCGTTGATCTCGACCGACCACCCGCGGTCGGTGCGCCGCACGAATACATCGGGCACCACGTACTGTGCCTTGGCGCTGCTGATGACGGATCCGGGACGCGGATGGCACGAGCGCACCAACGCAACAGCGGTTTCGAGTTCCGTATCGGTTGTTAGAAGCTCGCGCTTCAGCAAGGTGAGTTCACGGTCTGCTAACAAGTCGAGATGCTTTGCCGCGATCGCGGTTGCGAGCTCGAGGCCCGGCGTTGCGGGGTCCAGGAGTTGCAGCTGCAGGGTCAGCGATTCGGAAACCGAGCGCGCCCCGATGCCCGGCGGATCGAGTGTCTGCACGAGCCCCAGCACCTGTTCAACTTCGGTGACGTCACAGGTGATCTCAGGCTTGAGCGTCTCCGCGATCGCCTCGACACTGTCGGTGAGATAGCCGTCGTCGTTGATCGCGTCGACGATCGCGCGCGCAATGCCGAGCTGACGCGGATCCAGATTACCGAATTCCAGCTGGCCGATCAGATGATCCTGCAGCGATTCCTCGGCCTCGTCGGCGAGATCCGCCTGTCCGTCATCGTCGCGCCAGACGTCGGAACTACCGCTGATCGCGCGTTCGCTCCAGCCGTCCTCGAGTACCTCGACTTCGATACTGCCGTCGCGCTCAGGCGGCGCTTCCGCATCGCCGCGTCGCTCGTCGGGCATCGGGTGCGGTTCGAGTGATTCGAAGGTACCGGTGGCTTCGGTGTCCTCGATCGGCTCGAGCATGACGTTGCTCTCGAGCTGTTCGCGAATGTGCGCCTGCAACTCGAGCGTGGGCATCTGCAAAAGGCGGATAGCCTGCTGCAGCTGCGGGGTCATCGTCAGTTGTTGACCGAGGCGGAGCTGCAATGAAGGCTTGAGCATCGACACGGGTCTCTAGGAACCCCAAGTAGTTGATTTCAGAAAGTTTCCGGTGTGGCGCCCTGCACGCTACAACCGGAACGATTGCCCCAAGTAAACATCGCGGACTTGGGGGTTGGCAAGGATTTCTTCGGCAGATCCGGCAGCGATCACAATTCCACCGGAAACGATGTACGCACGACTACAAACCCCTAGCGTTTCGCGTACATTGTGGTCTGTGATGAGCACGCCGATGCCCTTGTCGCTGAGTTCACGAACGATGCGCTGAATGTCGATCACCGAGAGCGGGTCGACGCCCGCGAACGGCTCATCCAGCAGGATGAATCGCGGCTCTGCAGCAAGCGCGCGCGCGATTTCGACGCGCCGCCGTTCGCCGCCCGACAGCGAAATCCCGAGGCTCTTGCGCACATGATCGATGCGCAGCTCGGCCAGGATTTCATCGAGTCGGGCGTGGCGCGCCGCGGAGTCGAGGTCGTCGCGGGTTTCGAGGATTGCCAGAACGTTATCTTCCACCGACAATTTTCGGAAGATGGACGCCTCTTGCGGCAGGTAGCCCACGCCCGCGCGGGCGCGCCTGTGCATGGGCAGCGTCGTCAAATCCTGATCGTCGAGATGGATGCTGCCAGCATCGGCAGCGACCAGCCCCACGATCATGTAAAACGCGGTCGTTTTGCCAGCGCCATTCGGGCCTAACAATCCAACCGTCTCGCCGCTCGTCACTTCGAGCGAGAGGTCGGTGATCACCTTGCGCGTCTTATAGCTCTTGGCCAGATGCTCGACTTTCAGGACGCTCATGGCGGGGGAGCGGTGGGATCAGACGGTGGCGTCTGTGCGTCGGGGCGGGTGGCCGATTGACTTCCCGGCTGTGCTCCCGGTTGAATGATTATCCGCACACGGCCCTGCTCCCCCGCTGCGCTGTCGGGTCGGGCGCGCGCCTGCACCCGTTGATCACGGATGTTGTAGATCAGCCGCTCGCCGCGGATTTCGTTGCGACCATCGGATAGCCAGGCGGAGTCCAGCAGGCTCACCGTACCCGCCGCGGTCTCGTAGATGATGGTTTCGGCACGACCGCGAGCCGCGTCCGCCGTGCCGCCGCGCGCTTGCTCGAACGCCGCTGGCTTGCCGGTCACAGTCGCGCGATCGATCAGGTTGTTAGCGAAAGAGACCACGGCTCGATCGGATGTCAGGCTGCCGCCTTCGGCACGGATGCGCACGTTGCCGCTGAAAGTCCAGCGGCTGTTCTCGAAGTTGAGGCCACCGGCGGCACGCGCTTCGTCCGCTTGCACCCGGATGTCACCCTGCGAAATGGTGACGTCGCGCAGCAAGATAGCGTTGTTGCGGTAGTCGACCTCGGTGGCGGCGGCGTCGACGGTGATCGGTGCGGAGCGCGCGGTCGCTTTGGCAGCCGGCGCTCCTGAGGCGCTCCGATTGCCCTGCAGCAGCAAGAGCGCGCACAGGAGCGACAGGACAGTGACGAGCCGCTTGGTGGTTGCGTTAGGGGACAAAGCGGCCATTGACCTTCGATTGTAACTCTACCTTCTCTTCCTTCAAATTCGCGCGCAGACCGATGGCGCTCAGGCGCTGCCCGGACCATGTCAGCGTGACCGGCGCATCGGTGGTAATGACCTGTTCGCGGGTTTGGATATCGAGCGTGTCGGTGTCAAGTTGAATGGTTTGCGCAGCAGTCGGCATTGGGCCGGTCACATTGACATCACCCGCTAGCCGGATTCGTTCGCCGGTTTGCTGCACTTCGCCCCGGAGCGCCGTGACATTCCAGCGCGTGTCCTTGGCGGGAAAATAGTTCATGTGCACACGCCCGAGTTCGACGACGCCCGCGTCAGGCCGTTGGCGTATGAGATCGGCCTTCAATCGATAGAGCTCGTGCCCGTCGTCGCCGGTTTCTACGACCTCCGCATCGCGCGCGACGTAACCGGGGTCGTACGCGGGTGCATCGGCATCACGCTCATCTGGCGCCTCGGAGCGGGTGCCAATCGCGATAGTGCCCGCAATCAACGCCAGCAGCAGGATCCCGATAATGAGGCGGTACGCCAAGCGCCGTTACTCGGCTGCCCGTAGCGCGATCAGGATGTCGCACAACTCGCGTACGGCGCCGTGACCGCCGCTGCGTTGGGTGACGTAGTGGGCGGCCGCGAGCGCGTCGCCGTGCGCATTGGCGACGGCGACGCCGAGGCCCACCGCGCGCATCACGGGCACGTCGGGGCGATCGTCGCCCAGACAGGCACACTGCGCCAGTCCGACCTTGCAGGCTTTGGCGATCTTTCTGACGACTGGCAACTTCTCATCGATCCCTTGATGGACCAAACTGATGCCGAGTTCGCGCGCGCGTTGTGTCACTGCCGCGGAGCGTCGGCCCGAGACGATCGCAACGTGAACACCGAGGCGCTGCAACTGTTTGATGCCGAAGCCATCGTGGACGTGAAACACTTTGAGCGCCTCACCGCGGCTACCGTAGTACAAACGGCCATCGGTCATGACGCCATCGACGTCGAGCACCAGGACCGAAATTCTGCCGGCACGTTTGCGCACGCCGGCTGGAATGGTCGCCATCAAACGACGCCAGCACGCAGTAGATCGTGCACGTTGAGCGCCCCAACCAGCTGGTTAGTGTCGTCCACGACCGGGAGCACTGTGATGCGGTGTAATTCCATCAAGTGTACCGCCTCAGCCGCCAGCGCTTGCGGACCGATTCGCTTGAACTCGCGTGTCATGATGTCGCACATACGCGTCGCATGCACATCGACGTGGCGATCGAGCGTGCGGCGCAGATCGCCGTCTGTGAATACGCCGACCACCGCGTTTTCTGGGGCGTTGCCCACGATCACCGTCATGCCGAGGCCCTTGCGGGACATTTCGACGAGACCTTCGGCGAGCGTCGTATCGCTGCCCACGACTGGCAGATCATCGCCTTTGCGCATGACATCGCTGACGTGCAGGAGTAGTTTGCGGCCCAGGCTGCCGCCCGGATGCGAACGTGCGAAATCCTGCGCGGTGAAGCCGCGCGCTTCCAGGAGCGCGATCGCCAGCGCGTCGCCAAGCGCCAGCTGCATGGTCGTCGAGGTGGTCGGCGCCAGCCCGTGGGGGCAGGCCTCGTCGCTTTGCGGCAATTGCAGGATGATGTCGGCGGCGGAGGCGAGCGCGCTCTCCGGACGCGATGTCATGGCGACGAGCGGCACCCGGAAGCGGCGGGTGTAGTCGATCAGCGCGCGCAATTCCGACGTCTCGCCGGACCAGGACAGCGCCAGAACGAGATCGTGGCGGGTCACCATGCCCAGATCGCCGTGGCTGGCGTCGCTCGGATGGATGAAGAAGGCCGGCGTGCCGGTCGAGGCCAGCGTCGAGGCGATTTTCTGCCCGACATTGCCGCTCTTGCCCATGCCGGTGACGACGACGCGGCCTTCGAGGTCGCGCATGGCGGCGACGGCTTCGGCGAAGCGACTCCCGAGCGGACCGGACAGGGCATCGCTGAGCGCGGAAAGCCCGGCGGCTTCGGTCTGGAGTGTGGTCTTGGCCGATGCGACCGCCATTTCGGCGTTCGGGGCGGGATCGGTCTTGGCGGCGACGGACATGGGTGTTTCGGCTCGTTCAGATGGCTTGGGGCGGGTTATCGCGCCGCAACGCCGGGCATGCAAGGACAAAGCGTGTCCGGAACCCGCCCGGTAAGGTTCGGTTAACCATAATGCGAAAAGAGTGAACACGCGCACGATCGGCGGGAGTGGCCCGCCGGCGCGATCGGCTATTGGCAGAATGACCCGGACCACTTCACTGCTGAATGCGGCCTGGCTGGGGCTGGCCCTGGCCGCGGCCGCGCCGATCGACGCCCGCGCGCAGACACTTGCCGATCCGCTGCCCGACACGCCGCTTCTGCGCGCCGCGACGGAGCCGGACGATACCGACGTCGAGCCCGTCGAGCAGGTTCGGGATATCCGCAAGGCCAAGCCCGAAGACATCGCGCCGGTGCAATCCGGAATTTTCCGCAAGACCGAGAAGGATGTGGACAGCGCCGCGGCTGGCAATCTCTTCCCGGTGCGGCGGGTTTCCGGGGGGAATACGCGCCAGCCTGCAACCGATACCGGGGACGATGGCGCGGCGGCTGCCGACGATCTCTACGCCGATCCGCCGGCGCCGCCGCCGCTGTCACAGCCGGCGAACATTACCCGGCAACTGGACGCGCCGCCGGCTTCGGCCAGCCTGCAGGAGCAGCGCACCGGCGCGGCGATCCCCGGCCGGCAGGACCCGAAGGTGCAGGAGCCGGTCGCCAGTCTGCCGGCGCCGCCGGTCTACGAATTGTCCGGGGCGGGCGCCGCCGCCGAGACGGATGCCGATGCCACCACGACCGGATCGACCGAGCCGGAGGATCCCTACGCGCCGCTCGGCATCCCGGTCGGCGCGTTCCGCCTGTTTCCGACGCTCGAACTGCGCGGCGGCATTACCAGCAATCCCGGCGGCAAGGGCGATGCGGGGGACGCGAGCACGCTGACCCGCGTCACACCGGAACTGCTGATCCAGTCGGACTGGAGCCGCCATTCGCTCGAAGCGGACCTGCGCGGCACGTTCGGCACCTACACGGATTCGGCAGGCACCGACGATCAGGACCTGTCGGGCGTCCTGCGCGGCCGCATCGACATCACCCGCGACACCGACCTGACCGTCGAGGCGGGCTA
>JAGRJB010000165.1 GCA_020442965.1 Pseudomonadales bacterium | reverse complement strand
GGCGTCGCGCAGGTTCGTAGCCACTGCGAGCCATGCGCCGCGTTGATCGCGCTTTGCCAGGAGTCCGATATTCGACGCCAACAGATTGCGTGTGGCGCGCACGCCGTCGGCATAGCGGTAGTAAGCTGGATTGCAAGGATTGTCACGCTCGCGCCAATCCGCCTCGACATCGGCACCGAAGTACTCCTCCGAGTAGTCCCAATTGCTGGGCTCCGCCATATCGCCGCTCTCCTGATTGGCGATCTCGACTGTTGCAGTGGGGACTGTCGTGCTGGAGTCCAGCGACGGGCAGCTGTAGGTTGAATCTGGTGGGGCGATCGAGAGCGTCAGTTGAAACATTCCCCCGGGTTCGCTTTTCATCAGCTCAGTGACATCGAGGTTGTAGCGCGTCCAGCGGCCCGGCACCGGGGCCGTCAACGGAATCACTTTCTGCCAGATGAATCGACCGACACGCCCCAGTTCATGTGTGCCGTCCAACGCGTTCACCTGCAGGAACTGGGGCACGTTGCGCTCGTAGATCCGCAGCGCGGTGACGCGCACAGCGCGCACACTCACGGCTTCGAATGGCACGCTGAGAGTCGTCGCTTGCGGCAGAATGACACCGCGGCCAACAAATCGAACTTTCGGCTTACTACTGGTGAAGGTGAGCGAGTAGTCTGTCTGTCCCTGCAAGGATTCGCCACGCGCGTTGCGGATGCCGTCCTCCAGATGCAGGGTCACGTCGCCGGTGGTGTTTTCATCCGGATAGAGAGTTAGTGTGTTGCCGTCTATCCGGGTCGTGAACTCGCCGTTCGACAGGCGCACCAGGCCTTTCAGACTACGTTTGCTGTCCAGGTTGTCCGAGAACTGCACAATGATGACCCGCCGACCGTCCTGCTCGAGAGCCTGGGCCTGAGTTACGCTGAATTGATCGCGCGCGGGCACTTCGATACTGATCGAGTCGGTCGTCGCGGCACCAATCGGTTTGCCATCCCAACTGAGGACCAGCGTGCGCGCCATCTGTTGCCGCTCGAGGCCGGAGATCGCAAACGCGTAGCGGCGCGCCTCTGGCGCGTGTTGCCAGCCGATTGCAACGGGTTGATCGGCGAGCTTGGCAGTGAGGACTTTCTCGATGAGCGCCGGATCCTCGCTATCCGCGGTCGCGATCGTGCCGGTGAGGCGCATCGTGCCTGCTGCGACGCTCTCGATATCGAGCCGGTCGATGGAGACTTCGAAATTGGGCGCCATTGTCTTGACAACGAATTCGAAGGGACCCGTCTTGGGCGGTACACCCGCCAGCCCTTCGCCGTCCAATCGAACGAGGTACGTAGCGGCCGGCTTGAGTTCCGTTTTGGGGACAAACAGGATTTCGCGACGACTCGCGAACGTTGCGCGGCCGTCAACGGCAGGTTGTAAGCTCAGGTTGCGACTGGCATCACTGCCAATCTTGTCGACAGACACGACGTCGTTGACAAATACCACGCGCACCGAACTCTTGCGCGAGATCGCACCCGTGGTATGGGCGCTGACGATTGCTGACCAGGCCGGATCCGCTTCGGTCGGGGTGACGCTGGTGCCGGCACCCGTGGGTTTGCCGCGCTGACAACTCGCGGTCAACGCTCCGGCCAGCAGTAGTAGCACCAATGCCGCCGTTCGTCCGATGGGTGGCTGGCGATGAAACGTCGCGTAGTTCATGGGATTCCCGAGTCGCTTTACGGGCGCGGCGCCCGCCGTTCCCTGAGCGGCAGTCTACTTGAGCTCTTGGGGCCCGCGCGTGCAGGCAATGTGCGCGACCGCCTGCAAATCGTGGCGGAATAGGGCGCGCAAAGCAGCGCGCGCCTTGCGCGTGTCGGCGTCAGCCGCTACGTGCGAATCTGATCGATGTCGCGTCGGCTGAAACGCCGACAGATCGCTGTTGCGATGAGCCGATCTTGTGGATCTGTGATTTGCCTGGCGAGGTCGATGAGCAGCGCCAGCGCGAACGACCGGCCGACAGTCATTGCAAAGCGCTGCGCACCCGACTGTCGTTCGGCGTCGTCGATCGTGTCGCCGAGCCAGCGTTCCGCATGCGCGAGCGCTGCCGCAACGATTGCGCCGGGCGCTTGCAGCTCAGTATCAGCGGCTGTGGCGCACAAACTCGAGGCATGCCGTCGCAGCACTGTCAGGGCGGCGTCAAGATCCGAGCGCAGCAGCAGATCGAGCGACAGCACGTTGGTGGTACCTTCCCAGATGGGCAATACCTGTGCATCGCGCAGCAAACCGGGTATGCCCGTGTCTTCGATGTAGCCCGCACCGCCGAATGTTTCGATCACTTCGCTCGTCACCCACACCGCCTGACGTCCTGTGACCGCTTTGGTCAGTGGCGTCAGCAGCCGCAATAAATGCCGGTCGTCCGCGTCGAGTCCGGTGGTTTCGTCCTGTCCTAACAGCTCGAGCAGACGGAACGTAAGCACGAACGCGCCGGCCGATTCCGCGTCGATCTCCTCGAGTGTTTCCTTGTGCAGCGGCAGGTCGGCGAGCGGCGCGCCGAATGCGCGGCGCTTGTCCGCATAGTCGCGCGCCAATCCCAGCCCAAAGCGCGCATAACTCGCCGCGCAGACGCTGTTCCAGGCGCGCGTGATGCGCAACATCGGTTCGATCGCTCTGGTGCCATTGGTCAAATCGCCCACGAGCTGCGCGACGCAGCCATCGAGCGTCAGCTCCGCGGTGGGGACCTTGCGACTTCCCAGCTTGTCTTTGAGCCGCTCTACCCGGATGCCATTCATGGCGCCATGGGCATCCCGTGTCTCGACATAGAAGAGCGCCAGGCCGCGACCGCCCGGACCATTGCCCTCCGGGCGCGCGAGGGTCAGTGCCATCTGCGACGACGCGGCCGAGGTAAACCACTTCTTGCCAAACAGCCGCCAGACGCCTGTGTCGTCCTTTGACGCGCGAGTTTCGGACTGCCCGACGTCGGAACCGCCGATCGTCTCCGTCATCCATTGACCGCTGGTCCAGAACCGCGCCGGATCGCGGCTCGTCAGGCGCGGTACGGCGCGCTCAATCAAGTGCTGATTGCCGGCGGTCAGCAAGGTAAATGCCGCGCCGTCGGTCATGGCGAGCGGGCAGGTATAGAGATCCGAGACGGGATGAAACACATGTACCAGCGCAAACTGACAGACACGCGACCATGCGTTGAAGCGGCGCTCGTACGGTGTGGCGACCAACCCGAATCGCGTCGCGATCTTCTCCGCTTCCTGCCACACGGATGTCAGTTCAATGCGATCGACTCGATTGCCCCACGCATCCCACTGCGTTAAAACAGGTTCGTTCAACCGATCGGCGAGTTGGGCATCCCACAGCTGCGTCGCCGCGAGTACGCTCAATTCCAGCAGAGCCGGTTCGATCGCCGCATGCGCCTCGCGCGGTAACCGGTGCCGCAGGTAGTTGCGAACTAACCAGTCATCGGTGTACCCATTGCGGGGTCTGGGTGGCCTTTGAACGAAGGGCGTGGGCATGCGCTAACGTATTTCCGGTAGTCCGCCCGGAATTCCCGATGGCGAGAGCAGCAACTGCCACAGTTGATTCTGGCGGGCCCTGAATGCGGCTGCCGATGACGCGAGATAGTAGCGCCACATGCGGTGGAAGCGTTCGTCGTAGCGTGCTGCGAGTTGCGGCCAGCCACGTTCGAAGTTCTCGAGCCAGCATAGCAGCGTCCGATCGTAGTACGGCCCAAAATTGTGCCAGTCTTCGACGATCCACGCATTTTCCGCTGCCGCACCGATCTGCGAAATCGACGGCAACATCGAATTGGGAAAGATGTATTTTTCAATCCAGGCGTCGGTGGTGCTCGACGATTGATTGCCGCCGATGCAGTGCAGCAGCGCCAAGCCATCGTCGGGCAGTAGTTCGCGCATTTTGTCGAAGAATACGCGGTAGTTGCGCTTGCCTACGTGCTCGAACATGCCAATCGAATAGATACGGTCAAATGTTCCTACCAACTCGCTCGTCAACTCCCGATAATCACGCAACAAAACTTCCACGGGCAACTGAGCACATCGTTGGCGCGCCGCCCGTGCCTGGTTCTCGGAGATGGTGCAGGCGACGACTTCGACACCATAGTGCTCGGCGGCGAACTGCGCCGCGCCGCCCCAGCCGCAGCCGATGTCGAGAACCCGCATGCCCGGTTGCAGACGCAATTTGCGGCAGATCAGATCGAGCTTGGCGGCTTGCGCCGTGGCGAGCGTGTCAGCTTCGCGCCAGTAGGCGCAGCTGTAGATCATCGCGGGGTCGAGCATGCACTCATACAGATCGTCGCCGAGATCGTAATGCTGGCGGGCCACGCGCCGCGAACGGGGCGGCGATTGCGGGTTGCGCACCAGGGCGAGCCAGCCGGCAAGCCGCTCGTTGAATGCTGTCAGGCGAGCCGTGAGTCGCGCTCGCAGAAAGCGCGTGATCATTTGATCAAGTGCGGCACAGTCCCACCATCCGTCCATGTACGCTTCGCCCGCACCTAACGAACCGCGCAACAGGACAGCCTCATACAAGCGGGAATCGTGGACACTAATATCCCAGGGCCGCTCGCCGTCGAGCTTGATATCGGCGAGGTCCAGAAGGCCTTGCAGTGTGCGTTGCGCGCGATCCGAGAAGCGGCGGCGCGTCCGCACCTGAGCGAGTGTGGAGGAATCTAGCGGCAGCATTTTCATGGCGGTCTACCCCTTGCAATCAAGGGCGAGTCGGGTCGCGGCAAAATTCTGCTGCCATCGCCGGTTGCCGCGCAGCCGGACCACGGCTCACTAACGACTAGCGTCGTTGTGGTGAATCTGTCGTCGATGCGGCCGCCTCGAGCGCAGCATGGGCCGAATCGAGCTGGCCGCGCAGTATGCGCGCCCAGCTGGCCGCCGCGCGACGCGCAGCCGCGACGTTGTCGACGCGAGTCGTCAACTCGAGATAGCTGGACTCCGGGTCACGCTTGCGATCGGTCACTCGAGCGATGAGATCGCCGGTCACGGAGTCGCGCAGTTCCGCCATCAGCGTCATCTCGCCGACCGACAGTGTGTACGAGCGCACATTCGGTGCCGACAACACATCCGGAGCATTGATGTACAGATCCTTGATTTCCGCGCGGATGCGCAACACGTCATCGCCCGGCGAGTCGGCGATCTCGTAACGCCCGTCTCGAGTCAGTACGCGCACGAATTCCTCGCGCAGGACTTTCGCCAGGCCTTCCCGTATCGCGACCTTGTCGGAACTCCTGATGCGGCTGCCTGTGACCGCGCCTTCGCGCCAGTTCTTGCTGAAGGAAACCTCGATGGGATCCAGCATGATCTTGCGATAGGGTGACAGGTCGGCGCCAGGAATTGCTTCGACCTTGTCCAACCCACGCACGCGCACTGGCTGCAGCTCCGTGGCGGACGCTACGTCCGCGGCGACTTGCGGCTGCGATTGGCTGTGCGCAACGCCCGCCGACAACAACAGCGCGGCGCCAATCACGATTGCCGTGACTCCGGTAAATCGGCTACCGCTACGGACCATTAGCTGCTCCTGTCGAGTTTGCTAGAAGTCGAAGCATGCCGCAAAATCTCCGACGACGCATCCGCAGCTCTACTTAACAAGTCCTAGGTAGAGACCACGATCGTAGGGTGGGAATGTTCGGCGCAACTTGTAGACTAGTCGGTTCACCAGCTTGTAGGCAATAGCCGACGCAATTGGGCCGCTCGACTGCCATGGAGACAGCTGATCATGAATGTAAAGCGAACGCACCCGGTTCCGGCGGATCTACTCCCGGACGACGATCTCGTCGACGAGTTCCGCGAGTTGTTCGAGCAGACGGACACTGACGGCGATGGGTCCATCAGTTTTCCTGAGTTCAAGACCATGATGGCGGACCTGGACGCGGACATGAGCGACTCGGCGCTCAGAATCGGCTTTCACGAAGTCGATCTCGATCGCGATGGTGCAATCAATCTCGACGAACTGCGGACCTGGTGGAACAGTAACTAACGACCGGCGCCGGCTCGTTCCCAAGTATTGCATGCGCTAACATCGCCGGTCCCCCCGGAAATTCAACGGCGTGGGGGTGTGGTGGAAAATCGGAGCCCTACCGAGACTTGGCCGGGCTGGTTCTGCCAACCCGGCCAAGCATCCTAAGTGCCTGATTTAATTGGCGCTCCCTACGGGATTCGAACCCGTGTTACAGCCTTGAGAGGGCTATGTCCTAGGCCTCTAGACGAAGGGAGCTTGAGAAATCGATGGCCGTTGCCAGAGCGCGGTATTATAGAGGCCGCCTCCCCGAGCTCAAGCGGAACAGTCAAGTTTGAACGAAGTCCTCGCGCCGGACATGGCGCCGCCAGCACCGCTGGCACGAATCATCCCCCGGGACCAGCATTCCATCTCACGCGCGGCAGTCTCGCCGAACGCGCTCAAGGTGCTCTATCGCCTGCGCGACGCGGGGTTCGAGGCCTTCCTGGTGGGCGGCTGCGTGCGCGATCTGATGTTGGGGCTTACGCCCAAAGACTTCGATATCGCAACCAGCGCGCTGCCGGAGGAGGTTCGCAGAGTATTTCGCAACTGTCGGCTCGTCGGGCGACGCTTTCGGCTGGCGCATGTGTTCTTCGGTCGCGAGATCATCGAGGTGGCGACCTTCAGGGCCACGTCGGCGCCGGAAGCTGGCGATGATCCGACCAACGGCGACGAAGCGCTGGATGACGAGGATTCCAGCGACGATGGCAGCGACGAGGAGCTGTCTGCGCCAGAGCTGGATGAAGGGGATGACGCGCGCCTGGCCCCGAGTGGCAATCCGGATCGAGTGACCGACCACAGCGGCCGACTGCTGCGCGACAATGTTTACGGCTCGATCGACGAGGACGTCTGGCGGCGCGATTTCACCGCGAATGCACTCTATTACAACATCGCCGATTTCTCCGTCTGGGACTATGTCGGCGGCTTTGAGGATATCGAAGCACGGCAGCTGCGGCTGATCGGCGATCCGGCCACGCGCTTCCGCGAAGATCCAGTGCGTATGCTGCGGGCCGCAAGATTCCAGGCAAAGCTCGGCTTCACGCTCGATTCGGCCACGGCGGCGCCGATCGCGGAGCTGCGTCATTTGTTAGCTGGCGTACCGCCGGCGCGCCTGTTCGATGAGACTCTCAAGCTGTTTCTGTCGGGTCATGGTGCACGCAGCCTGAACGTACTACGCGAGTGGGGTTTGCTAGGCGAATTACTACCGACTGTCGCGCGTTATCTCGACCAGAATGCGGACTCGAGTGTTGCCCGCATGCTGCAGAAGGGGCTCGAGAACACCGATGCGCGAGTCGTGGCCGGGCGGCCGGTTACGCCGACCTTTCTGTTTTCGCTGCTGCTGTACGGGCCCATCGCCAATCTGATCGAAAGGCAGCCGCGCGACCGCTGGCAGGACATCGGGACGATTGTCGATGCCGTGGATCGCGCCGCGCGCGACGCCCAGAGTCGAATTGCCGTACCGAAGCGTTTCTCGCTGGGTGTGCGGGAAATGTTCGCCGCGCAACCGCGCCTCGAGCAGCCTCGCGGCCGGCGTGCGTTGCGTCTGCTCGAACAACCGCGTTTCCGCGCAGCGTACGACCTTTTGCTGCTGCGCGCTGAGTTTGGGCTGGCCGCTGGCGACGTTGCGCACTGGTGGACCGTGTTGCAGGAAGTTTCGCAGGCAGATCGAGAGAAAATGGCCGACTCACTCGCTGCGGTTCCTGGCGGCAACGCCGGTTCGCACGACGGCTCGGCGCCGCGCCCGAGCCGATCGCGCGGTGGACGCCGTCGTCGTCGGCCGTCGCGCCCGGCATGATCGCGAGTGCGCTCGCCGCGCGCTGGTCACCGGCGTACATTGGTGTGGGTAGCAACCTCGATGATCCTGTGGCGCAGGTGCTCGGCGCGATGGCCGCTTGTGCGCGCGTGCCGCAATCGCTGGTGGTTAGTTACTCGCGGCTCTACGTGAGCCGGCCATTCGGTCCGATCGAGCAGGGCGATTTTGTCAATGCCGCGCTCGGCATGCTGACACAATTGACGCCTGAGGCGCTGTTGCGCGAATTGCGCGCGCTCGAGTCCGCGCTGGGGCGCTCGTCATCGCGCGAGCGTTGGGGTCCGCGTGTCATCGATCTCGATTTGCTCGTGTTCGGTCGCGAGCGGCGCGCTGCCACAGACCTGATATTGCCCCACCCGGGTATAGCTGAACGTGATTTCGTTCTGTTCCCGCTCGGCGAGATTGCGCCGCAGCTCGATATCGTCGAGCTTGGTAGAGTGAGCGACTTACTCGGGCGAGTTACGAACCGCGGCATTCAAATTCACTGCGAAACAGCTGCGGTTGCGTGATCGCACCAGAGGACAGAGCGGGAGACAATCCTGCCGGGGCGCAGCGCTTCATCGTCGTCGAAGGACCGATCGGCGTCGGCAAGACGAGTCTCGCGCGGCGCCTGGCCGAAACTCTGTCAGCCGATCTCATCGCCGAGCGCGCCGAGGAAAACCCGTTTCTCGAGCGCTTCTATCGCAATCCGCGCGCGGGCGCGTTCCCCGCACAGCTGTTCTTCCTGTTCCAGCGCGCCGAGCAACTGGGGGCGCTCAAACAGGCGGATTTATTTGCGCCGGTGCGCGTTGCAGACTACCTGCTCGACAAGGATCGCTTGTTCGCCCGGTTGACGCTCGACGAGGCGGAATTTGCGCTCTATGAACAGGTGCACGAGCGACTGGCGATCGAGCCGCCGAGGCCTGATCTGGTGGTCTATCTACAGGCGCCGGTGAGCGTCCTGATGGAGCGGATTGCAAAGCGCCGTATTGGTTACGAAGCGCCGATCGATCGTTCCTACCTCGAGCGTCTGAATGAAGCGTACGCCCGGTTCTTTCACCGCTACGATCGCTCGCCGCTGCTGATCGTCAACGCCGCGACGATCGACCCGATTCACAATGATCGTGACTATGCTGAGCTGGTTGCCGCGATCCAGCGCATGCGGCACGGCAAGCTTTATTACAATCCACTGAAGAGCACCGAACTCGAGCACAACTGATATGTACACACACCTCGAACTGCGCGATTCAACCCGCCCGCCCGTCTCGCTCGCCACGCTCGACAAAATGAAGCGCGACGGTGAGAAAATCGCGAGCATCACCTGCTACGACGCGAGCTTCGGTGTGCTCGTCGACGCCGCTGGAGCGGACGTCGTGCTGGTGGGCGACTCTCTCGGTATGGTGTTGCAAGGGCATGACACGACTGTGCCGGTTACCATGGACGAAATGGTGTACCACTGTCGGGCCACGGCGCGCGGTATTCACCGGCCGCTACTGATGGCCGATTTGCCGTTTGCCAGCTTTCCAACCAAGGAGATCGCGCTCGCCAATTCAGTTCGCTTGATGCAGGAGGGGGGCGCGGAAATCGTGAAACTGGAAAGCGGTTCGGGGCAGTTCGAAATCGTCGAATTTCTTGCCAGCCACGATATCGCCGTCTGCGCACACCTTGGACTCAAGCCGCAGTCGGTACACAAGACCGGTGGCTTTCGTGTGCAGGGGCGCGCCGTGGATGCCGCGACGCAGATGTTGTCGAACGCCAAATCGCTGGAGGCGGCCGGCGCTGATATCATCTTGTTAGAGTGCATTCCCAGCGATCTGGGCGCGCGCATTACGCAGGCCCTGGCGGTGCCGGTGATCGGGATTGGCGCCGGGCCAGATACCGACGGCCAGATCCTCGTATTGTACGACGTGCTCGATATAACAACCGGACGCAAGCCGCGCTTTGTGCGGAACTTCATGGACGGTGCCAGCTCCAATCTCGACGCGCTGCAGCGCTACGTGCGCGCCGTGAAAGATCGGACCTATCCTGCGCCCGAGCACTGTTTCTGAATCGAACGATGCAAACAGCCGTGACAATCCACGCGGTGCGCGTGCAGGTTGCCGCTTGGCGCAAGCATGGCGAACGTGTCGTGTTTGTGCCGACGATGGGTAATCTGCACGCCGGGCATGTCAGCTTGCTCGAAGCCGCCAAGCAGCACGGCGAGCGATTTGTCGCGAGCATTTTCGTGAACCCGATGCAATTTGGTCCCAACGAGGACTTCAATCACTATCCTCGGACGCCGCAACGCGACACGGGCATGCTGGCTGCGGCAGGCTGTGATCTCATGTTCACGCCCGACGTGGCCGAGATGTACCCCAACGGCGCCGACCTTGCGGCACGCGTCGAGGTGCCGGGCATCTCCGAAATCCTGTGTGGCAAGTTCAGGCCTGGTCACTTCCAGGGCGTGGCGACTGTGGTGGCGAAATTGTTCAATATCGTCACTCCCGACGTCGCCATCTTCGGCGAGAAGGACTTTCAGCAGTTAGTGGTTATCCGACGCATGACGGCCGATCTGTGTTTGCCCGTTCGCATAGTCGGTGCGCCGACGGTGCGCGAATCCGATGGGCTCGCGATGAGCTCGCGGAATCAGTACCTGACCGCTGAAGAGCGCCGTATCGCGCCGATCATCTACCGTGAGCTGACGCGCGCTCGCGATGCGTTGCTCGCCGGCGCACGCGATTTTGCCCGACTCGACGCGCTGGGCGCGCGGGCGCTCGAAGCAGCCGGATTCACGGTCGACTATTTCTGCGTACGTGATCGCCTGACGCTCGATGCACCGCGGCCGGGCGCTCACGAACTGGTCATCCTCGCGGCGGCGCGCCTCGGCCGCGCGCGGCTAATCGACAATATCCAGCTCTGAGCGCCGCAAGCTGCGCTGCTGTTCCGCCAGTGCCCAGGCAACGTGCTCACGTACGACGGGCGACGGATCCGTTGCGCGCGACGCGAGCGCCGCAGTCGTCGTGGCGGTGACGGGCGCATTGCCAAGTGCGATCGCGATATTTCGCGACCAACGTTCGTAGCCGATGCGATAAATCGCGGAGCCGCGCATGCGGGCGTCAAAATCGGCCGCATTCCAGCCGAATAACGTCGCCAAGTGGCTCGCGTCGAGCGCATGGCGCGACCGAAAGTCGGGATGAGCCGCTGCACGCGCGAACTTGTTCCAGGGACACACCAACTGGCAGTCGTCGCAACCATAGATCCGATTGCCGATCGCCTTGCGATATTCGATCGGAATGGTGCCGTCGAGCTCGATCGTGAGATATGAAATGCAACGACGAGCGTCGAGTTGGTAGGGTGCCACGATCGCCCCGGTCGGACAGGCGGGGATACATGCGCTGCAGCTGCCGCAATGGGCGGTCGCGGGCGCATCCGCTACCAATGGCAAATCGGTCAGCATCTCGCCGAGAAAGAACCAGGAGCCCGCGTCGCGCGCGATCAGGTTGGTGTGCTTACCGATCCAGCCGAGACCGGCATTGCGCGCGAGCGCCTTTTCGAGCACGGGTCCGCTGTCCACGAAGCAGCGGTAGCCGAACGGCCCGATTTGCGTCGCGATGTCATCGGCCAATGCCTGCAGCGCGCGGCGCATGAGTTTATGGTAGTCACGCCCCAACGCGTAGCGGGAAACGTAGCCGAGCGTCGCGTCGCCAAGCACCTCGTCCGCGGCGCGCGCGCGCGCGGGCCAGTAATCCATGCGGACACTGAGAACGGACACAGTCCCGGGGATCAACTCGTCGGGTCTGGTGCGGCGTGTCCCGTGACGTGACATATACCCCATCTCGCCGTGACGACCGGCAGCGAGCCAGCGCTCGAGACGCGCTGCGTCAGGAGCCAGCGCTACTTGCGCGACACCAAGCGCGGTAAATCCGTGTGCGTTTGCTAGTACGGGCAACTGGCGGCGTAGATCGGCAAGCCGTTCGGTGGTGAGTTGTGCAGCAGCATTTTCCATGGGTCGATTGCCGTAGCCAGTATAATGCGATGATGGCACTTCCCACCGCGGTCTACGGTTCTCAACAAGTTCGTGCGCTCGAAGCCTACGCGATACGTGAACTGGGGGTGCCAAGCTTCGTTCTCATGAAGCGGGCGGCCGAGGCGGCGCTGCGTGTGCTACGAACGCGCTGGCCGACGGCGCTCGATATCGTGATCGTTTGCGGTGGCGGCAACAATGGCGGTGACGGCTATGTGCTGGCGCGTTTCGCGCGAGCCGCGGGCCTCGGTGTTCGTGTGTTGGCGGTGGTGGCGCCCGCTGATCTGCACGGCGATGCCCGGCGCGCGCACGACGAGCTCGTCGCGAGCGCCGGTGAGGTCGAGTCCTTTTCGGCGCAGCAGCTCGCCGATGCGGATGTGATCGTTGATGCATTGTTAGGCATTGGCTTCAACGGCACGCTGCGTGGCCCGCTGCAGGCCGCCGTCGATGTGATCAACGCCACGCTCAAGCCCGTTTTTGCGCTCGATATTCCCTCGGGACTCGATGCCGACACCGGACAGGTGCCGACAACTGCAGTGCGAGCCGACGCGACTTTGACGTTCATCGGGTTGAAGACAGGATTGTTGTTAGGTTCCGGACCGGAACACGCCGGCGTCGTTGCCTGTGACGATCTGGAAATCGAGGCGCCGGATCACGCGGAGTTTGAACCGCGACTAGCGCGCCTCACAGAGTCGGCCATCGCCGAGGCGCTGCCACGGCGCGCGCGACTCGCTCACAAGGGAACGTACGGTCGCGTGCTGATCGTGGGCGGTGGTGCGGGCATGCCGGGTGCGCTGCGACTTGCCGGTGAGGCAGCGCTGCGGGCGGGCGCCGGGCTCGTGACAGTGGCCGGCGCACCGGAGAATCTGGCTTCGGTCGTCAGCGATTGCCCCGAATTGATCTATGCCGCAATTGGCGGCGGCGCGGACCTCGAGTCGCATCTCAAGCGCGCGGACGTTGTCGCGATCGGGCCGGGGCTCGGCCGCACAGAGTGGGCGCGCGCGCTGTGCGATCGCGTATTTGCTTGCGCCGCGCCGCTCGTAGTCGATGCGGACGCGCTCAATCTGTTGGCGGAGTCGCGCCCGCTGCGACGCGAAGACTGGATTTTGACTCCGCACCCTGGCGAGGCGGCGCGATTGCTTGACCTGCAAATCGAGCCCGTGCAGGACGATCGGATTGCGGCCGTCGATGCGTTGGTAGCTCGGTACGCTGGCGTTGCCGTGCTCAAAGGCGCCGGCACGCTCATTGCGGGCGCAGGCGCGCGCTCGATTTGCGAACGCGGTAATCCGGGAATGGCGACCGCCGGTATGGGCGACGTACTGACTGGCACCATTGCAGCAGTGTTGGCCCAGTGCAAAGACGTCGGCCGTGCTGCGCGAGTGGGCGTGCTGGCGCATGCGATCGCGGGCGATATCGCTGCACGTGAAGGCCAGCGTGGTCTGATCGCGCGGGATGTCCTGCGCGAGCTGCGCGCAAGCGTCAATCGCTGATGACGCCACCAGCTCGTGCGAGTGCGAGCTGGGATGTCGCCTCGGAGGCTGAGACCGAGGCGCTCGGTGCGATGTTGGCGCGACACCGCCCAGATTTATCGTCGGCGCCCTTCGTGATTGAACTACATGGCGAACTCGGTGCTGGTA
>JAGRJB010000164.1 GCA_020442965.1 Pseudomonadales bacterium | reverse complement strand
CGCCGCGGCAATCATGAAGTGATGATGCGCGGTACCTTCGGCAATATCCGGCTGCGCAACGCGTTGGTCGCGGGCAGTGAAGGTCCTTGGACCCTGCACGTACCGAGCGGCGACAAGCTGAGCATTTACGACGCTGCCATGCGCTATCAGGGTGAGGGCACACCGCTCATCGTAATCGCCGGGCGGGAGTATGGGTCGGGCAGTTCGCGCGATTGGGCCGCCAAGGGTGCCGCATTGTTAGGCATAAAGGCGATTATTGCCGCGAGCTACGAGCGCATCCACCGCAGCAATCTTGTCTGCATGGGCGTACTGCCATTGCAGTTCAAGGATGGCGAGTCGGCGAAGACCCTGGGGCTAACAGGCCATGAGACGTTCACGATCAGAGGCATTGCCGCTGGCATCGAGCCGCGGCAACTCGCGCAGGTGTCGGTCGTTCGCGCGGACGGTACTCGGACGACGTTCGAGACGATCGTCAGAATCGACGCACCTGCGGAAGTCGAGTACTTTCGTCATGCCGGCATCCTGCCGATGGTGCTGCGCGAGTTGCTCCCGGCGTGACCACTGCGGCGGCGCACGAGACCCTGGATGCCTTGTTGCTGAGGGTGCGCGCCTGCCGTAACTGCGAAGCGTACCTGCCGCTTGGTCCACGCCCCGTGCTGCAGGCGAGTGCGTCGGCGCGCATCCTGATCGTGGGACAAGCCCCCGGTGCCAAGGTGCACGCGAGCGGCGTGCCCTGGAGTGACAAGAGCGGCGAGCGTCTGCGCGACTGGATGGGCATCGACGCACTCACGTTCTACGATGCCGCGCGCATCGCAATCGTGCCGATGGGCCTGTGCTATCCAGGTCGTGGTACGAGCGGCGACCTGCCGCCGCGGCGCGAGTGCGCGCCGCTGTGGCACGACCGTCTGCTCGAGCAGATGCCACGGATCGAACTGACGCTGCTCGTCGGCGGATACGCGCAAGCTCACTACCTGCGTGATGCCGGCCACGCTTCCGTGTCGATGACAACGCGCGATTGGCGTACGCATGCACCACGCATTCTTCCGCTCCCGCACCCCTCACCACGCAACGTTGCCTGGTTCAAGGCCAACGCTTGGTTCGAAGGCGAACTATTGCCGGTATTGCGGCGCCGGGTGCGTCGGCTGGTTGGAGATTGAGAGGGCAGCATTCACCGGCACGCCCGCAGCAAACTTTCGATTGACAGGAGAATCACGTATGAACGAATTGACACAAGACTACCCCGAACTCTTGCTGCGCGAACACGAGTCGCCATGTTTGTCCTTGTACCAGCCGACTCATAGACGGCATCCCGAGAATGCACAGGATCCGATCCGGTTCCGCAACCTGGTGAAAGTGTTGGAAGAATCACTTCTCAAGAAGTATGCGTCACGCGATGTCGGTGCATGGTTGCGGCCGTTCGCAGAGCTGGCCCAAGATCGGGGCTTCTGGAACCATACCGCTGACGGTCTGGCGGTTCTCGCGGCGCCGGGTCTGTTCCGCACCTACAGATTGCAGCGCCCAACAGTCGAATTGGCGGTGGTCGCCGACAGTTTCCATACCAAACCGTTGTTGCGCATCGCGCAGTCGGCGGATCGCTACCAGATCCTGGGCCTGAGCAAGCACGCGTACAAAATGTTCGAGGGCAATCGCGACGCGCTGGACGAAATGCCACCGATCGACGACCTGCCGCAGACCGCCAAGGAGTTGTTAGCGTTGGATGCGGATGCTCGCGAGGGCGCGCACCGCGTTTACGGGCGTGCGGGCACCGTGTCGCTCGGCGGCACGACCCGACATGGCACGGATGTCAAACAGGACGCGGACGATCGCGACACGGAGCATTTCTTTCGTGCGGTCGATCAGGCGGTGCGGCGGCATTATTCAGAGCACCCCGGGCAACGCCTGATCCTGGCGGCGCTACCGCAACACCATCATCTCTTTCGCACCGTCAGCGACAACCCTCACCTGATGAGCGACACGATCGACGTTCATCCTGACTCACTAACGATCGATGAGTTGCGCGAGCGCGCCTGGCAACTGGTGCAACCGCACTACCTGAATCGCTTGGCGGGTTTTGTCGACGCGTTTGGCGCTGCGCGGTCGCGCCGTCCTGGCGAAGG
>JAGRJB010000163.1 GCA_020442965.1 Pseudomonadales bacterium | reverse complement strand
GAGCCCCGAGGCGCTGTTCACGCACATGAGTGGCCTGAAAGTCGTGATGCCGTCCAATCCGTACGACGCCAAAGGGCTGTTGATTGCCGCGATCGAAGGCGACGACCCGGTGCTGTTTTTTGAGCCGAAGCGGATCTACAACGGGCCGTTCGACGGCAACCCTAACAAGCCCGCTGTACCTTGGAGCGAGCATCCAAAGGGCGAGGTGCCCGAGGGCCACTATACCGTGCCGCTCGGCAGCGCGGAGGTGGTCAAGCAGGGTAACGAAGTGACGATCGTCACCTACGGCACGATGGTATTCGTTTGTGAAGCAGCGGCCAGATTGTTAGGAGTGGATGCCGAGATTATTGACGTCCGATCGATGTCGCCACTCGACACGACGACCATCACCGCCTCGGTCGAACGTACCGGTCGGTGCGTGATCGCGCACGAGGCGACCCGCTTCTCGGGTTTCGGCGCCGAGTTGTCTGCGACCATCCAGGAAGAGTGCTTCTGGTATCTCGAAGCGCCCATCCAGCGGGTCGCCGGCTGGGATACGCCGTATCCGCACGCCTTCGAATGGGAGTACTTTCCGGGACCGGCGCGCGTCGCACTGGCGCTCAAAGCTGTGCTGGCGCCGGCGGAACCGACAGGCAATGGGAGTCACGACTGAATGAGCCGCTACGTATTCAAGATGCCAGATCTTGGCGAGGGCACCGTGGCAGCGGAAGTCGTCGCGTGGCATGTGCAAGTAGGCGACCTGGTCGAAGAGGATCAGCCGATGTGCGAGATCATGACCGAGAAAGCCGCGGTCGACGTACCGGCGCCGGTCACGGGGCGAATCGTGTCGCTGAGCGGGCAACCGGGCGACACGGTCGCTGTCGGCGCCGACCTAGTGGTATTCGAAACCGCTGCACAAGCAGGTGACATTGCTGCGAGTTCCAGCGGACCGACTGCCGGCGCGACGACTTCCAGTGCGAGCCTGGTTGCCAGCACCGCGGTGCCGCCGCGCCGCACGTCGACAACACCCTCGAGTGCGCCGCGGATGATGGCCTCGCCCGCCACGCGCCGTCGGGCGCACGAGGCTGGCATCGATCTAACAACCGTGCCCGGGACCGGACCAGGTGGGCGGATCGAAAAGCAGGATCTCGACGCAGTGTTGCGTGGTGCTCCTGCCCCTGGATCTGGCCGCACACGAACCGCGCCACGCGAAGCTGTCGAGGAAATCAAACTCATTGGGCTGCGCCGCGTGATAGCCGATCGTATGGCCGAAGCGACGCGCACCATTCCGCATTTCTCCTACGTCGAGGAGGTCGATGTCACGCAGCTCGAGAGTTTGCGCCGACACCTCAACGGCAAGCTCGCCAAAGGTGCACCCTCACTGACCTTCCTGCCGTTCATCGCGGCGGCACTAGCGCGCTTGCTCGAGGACTATCCGCAGTGCAATGCGCACTTCGACGCTGAGCGCGGCATGATCCTACGGCATCGCGCCGTGCATCTCGGTATCGCCACCCAGACACCGCAGGGCCTCAAAGTACCGGTCGTGCGCAACGCCGAGGCGCTCGATCTGCATGAGCTCGCCGCCGAGATGAGGCGTGTTGCGGAGAACGCCCGCACTAACAAGTCAAGCAAGACGGAGCTGAGCGGTTCGACGATCACGATCACGAGTCTGGGTCGACTGGGTGGCATCGTTTCCACGCCGGTGATCAACATGCCGGAAGTGGCCATCATCGGCATCAACAAGGCGATCGAGCGCCCGGTTGTCGTCGCCGGTGCGGTCACCGTGCGGTTGATGATGAATCTGTCGTCGTCATTCGATCACCGTTTCGTCGACGGCTATGACGCGGCTGCGATGATCCAGGCTCTGAAGGAACGCATGGAACAGCCTGCAACGATTTTCATCGGCCGCTAGTTGGCATGGTTGGCGACGACGCCAGTCCCCGTTGGTGGCGCCGTCGTCGCAACACGCAACGGCTGGTTTGACGCCGTGCGACGCCCTCGCGGATTTGGGGCAGCGCGCGGTGTTCGCGGAGCAATTCCGGTGCGCTCTAGGGCCGCCGGTTGCGCATGAGCACGAGTTCTTCGGCAGCAGTTGGATGCAGAGCAACCGTGCTGTCCCATTGTGTCTTGGTGATCCCGGCCTTGAGCGCGACCGCGGCGAGTTGAATCATCTCGGGAGCATCCGGCCCAGCGATATGTATACCCAATAGCCGATCCGACTCCGCGTCCACCACCAGTTTCATCAGGGTGCGGCCGGAATTATTCGCAAGTATATGGTTCATCGGACGGAACGATGTGCTGTAGATTTCTACCCGCGCGTAGCGTTGGCGTGCATCAGCTTCCGACAGCCCAACGGTGCCGACCGGTGGGCGCGAAAAGACCGCGGTCGGAATATCTTCATAACTCACCGCGGTGCGGCGGTTGTTATAGACAGTATCGGCGAATGCCTGGCCTTCGCGGATCGCGACCGGTGTAAGGGGGGCACGACCGGTGACATCGCCCACTGCATAAATCGAGGGCACGTTCGATTGGGAATATTCATCGACCTTGATTGTACCAGCGGGGCCGATGGTGACCCCGGCGCGCTCCAGACCCAGATCGTCGATATGGGGTGCGCGGCCAATGGCGAACATCACGAGATCCGTCTCGATCACGCTGACGTCCGTCAGATCACAGTGATAACTACCGGCGTTGGGATGGATGGCGGCGACATTGACGCCGCAGCGGATGTCGATTCCCGACTCGCGCAGCTCCGCCTGCACGTGTTCGCGAAGATCGTCATCGAAACCCCGCAACACGCGCTCACCTCGATAAGCGACGACGGTCTCGACACCGAGTCCATTGAAGATGGTCGCGAACTCGAGCGCGATATAGCCACCACCCACAATCACGATGCGCGGTGGCAAGGTCTCTAACAAGAATGCCTCGTTCGAGGTGATCGCATGTTCGACGCCCGGAATTCGCGGCAGCATCGGCCGGCCACCCACAGCGATGAGAATGCGTTCGGCGGTGACAGTACGGTCGTCACGCAATAGTCGCACGGTGTGCGGATCGACGACTTCCGCTCTTTGCGTGAAAGTGGTGACACCCGCCTTGCGGAGATTCTGCTCGTAGAGTCCCGACAACCGCGCGACTTCGGCTTGCACGTTGTTACGCAGCGTCGGCCAGTCGAATGACAAATTCTCGACTTGCCAGCCGAATGCGGCGGCATCCGCAAAGCTCTGTCGGTAGGCTGCTCCGTACACTAACAGCTTCTTGGGTACGCAACCGCGTATGACGCAGGTGCCGCCGATGCGATATTCCTCGGCGATCGCGACGCGCGCGCCGGCCAAGGCGGCAATCCGTGACGCGCGCGTGCCGCCGCTGCCGGCGCCGATGGTGAACAGGTCATAGTCGAACTGCATCGTACGAGCGCTACGCGATGTGTGCGTACAGGCACACTTCCGGGGCGTCGGGAGTCAGCTGCATCATGCGATCGTAGACGAAGTCGAGCCGCTCGAGCAGCCGTATGGAGCGGGCATTGCTCGGACTGACAATAGCCAATATCTTCTTGAGTTCGTACATCTGTTTGCCGTAGGCGAGCGTCGCCATCGCGGCCTCTCGCGCCAATCCCAGACCGGCGAACTCGGGCAGTAATGCGTAACCGATGTCGACGTTCGGTAGCGTGTCGCGCTGCAGGAATCCGCACATGCCAATCGGCGCACCGTCGAGTTTCGATTCGATCAACCAAAGTCCGAAGCCATACGTCGCATAGCTTGCGAACGGGCCGGCTTCGAGATAGCGCCGCGCATCGTCCTGAGTGCGCACCCCCCGATCGCCGATGTTGTCGATGAAAGTTCGTTCGTTCAGCAAGCGCAGCACGAAGTCTGCGTCAGCGTGCGTGAACCGGCGCAAGCACAGACGCTCGGTGCCGAGAACTTCGCGGGTTGCGTCGCGGCTGCTCAGGCGTAGTGCTCCCGTGGACCGTGGATTTCCAGGGCACGCTTGCAATTCGGGCAGCGACCTTGCAACGTCCCCAGCAAGCATGCCGCGCAGAACGTGCAGTCGAACGAGCATATGCGTGCAGCGGTAGCGTCAGGGGCAGGGTTTTTGTCGCAACATTCGCAGTCGGGCCGCATCTCGAGCATCCACTGTTCCGGTTTGAGCGCCGCGGTGGCGCAGCGCCGCAATCTTACCGCTTATGTATTGCCCGTGCTGCTGCTGGCCGGTTGTGGGTCGCTGCGCGTCGAACAACACCCGGCACTGGCATTCGGTGTGGCCGCGGTGGAGTTTCACGCCGCGCGCGGCGTCTGGCCCGCGTCACAACAGCAGCTCCTGGCGCTCTCCTGTGGCCCAGGTGGCGCACTCGATCTGGCGACCCGTGCGGCTGCCGCGGGCGCGAGCACAGCAGGCGCGTGTGCCATGCGGTTTGGCGCCGGCGTGCAGCAGGTCACGTTGCGCAGGCGGCACAACGACTTGCTGCTCGATGTGCGGAATCTCGCCAGCGGCAAGCGCTGCGCGCTAACCGCTCGGGCTGCGACAAACGCGTATTCTGCGGAACCGGTGACGGTCGGGCGAGTCACGACCAACGTGTTTCGCTGTCGTTCAATCAATCTGGTCGGTCATGGTGGTTAGGTGAAGCAATGAACAAGTTCAAGGCGTTTCGCATTCATTTCGAGAACAAGAAGATCAGCGCTCGATTCGAACAGCTGAGTCTGGATGATCTGGGACCGGGCGAGGTTGTCGTGCGCGTGCAGTATTCGGATATCAACTACAAAGACGCCCTCGCCGCGACGGGTGCCGGCCGCATTCTGCGCAAGTATCCACTTGTGGGCGGGATCGATCTCGCCGGTGTCGTCGAATCCTCGAGCGACGCACGCTTCGAGCCGGGCGATGGCGTTCTCGTGACCGGCTGCGGCCTGTCGGAAACTCATGACGGTGGTTACGCGGAGTATGCGCGTCTCAGTGCGGACTGGGTCATTCCGTTGCCGCCGGGACTGGACGCCAAGGGCGCAATGTCCCTGGGAACGGCGGGCTTCACGGCGGCCCTCGCGATCAATCGGATGGAGCGTAACGGTCAATCTCCCGACGGCGGGCCGATCGTCGTAACCGGTGCGACTGGCGGCGTCGGCAGCCTGGCTGTCGATATGCTGGCGGGCTTGGGTTATGAGGTGATCGCCGTCACAGGCAAAGCTCACTCGGCTGAATACCTAAAGTCGTTAGGTGCCGGCAAGGTGCTGTTACGCAGTGAGATCGACTACGGTAGCAAGCCGATGGAGGCAGCGCAGTTCGGTGGCGCGATCGATACTGTGGGTGGTGAGATGCTCACGTGGTTGACGCGCACGGTAGACTTCTGGGGCAATATCGCGAGCGTTGGCTTGGCCGGCAGCGCGGAGCTACGTACCACCGTCATGCCGTTCATTCTGCGCGGCGTCAATTTGCTCGGCATCAATTCGTCGTCGACACAACGCGCCGAACGCGTCCGCGTCTGGGAACGGATCGCCAGCGACTGTCGACCTCGCCATCTGGACAAGATCGTGACCCGAATTCTGCCGTTCGCCGAACTGCCGTTGGCGTTCGATGACTACCTGAAGGGCGCTGTGACCGGCAGGACGGTGGTCAAAATAAGCTAGCCGGCGGCTACCTCGCGAACGGAGCGCGTACCGATCGGCCCGAAAAACGAGCAATTCCGGTAATATGAGCGACCCGGCAGAGCCGGCATACCCAGAGGTTTCGAGACGCCTATGACCGCCCCAATCTCCGCTGGTGCGCGCCTGCGCGCGGCCGTCGACCGCGAGCGACCATTGCAGGTTGTCGGCACCGTAAATGCTTATTCCGCTCTGCTGGCGGAAAAGAGCGGATTCAACGCGATCTACCTGTCGGGCGCTGGAGTGGCCAACGCGTCGTTCGGTCTGCCCGATCTCGGCATTACGTCGCTCAACGATGTGTGTGAAGACGTGCGCCGCATCAGTTCAGCGACGAACCTGCCGCTTCTGGTGGATGCTGACACGGGTTGGGGCGCCGCGTTCAATATCGCGCGCACTTGCTCCGATCTCATTCGGTCGGGTGCGGGGGGCATGCACCTCGAAGACCAGGTGATGGCCAAACGTTGCGGCCACAGGCCGGGAAAATCTCTGGTTAGTTGTGAGGAAATGGTCGATCGCATCAAAGCCGCGGTCGATGGGCGCACGGACGAACAATTCGTGATCATGGCGCGCACCGATGCGCACGCCGTCGAGGGTCAACAAGCGGCTGTCGATCGCGCCTTGCAGTATGTCGAGGCGGGCGCCGACATGATTTTCGCCGAAGCACTCGCGACGCTTGACGAGTACCGTCAGTTCACCAGCAAGGTGAAGGTTCCTGTGCTCGCCAATATCACCGAATTTGGCAAGACGCCCTATTTCACCACGCAGGAGCTGGCCGACGTGGGTGTTCGCCTCGTGCTGTATCCCCTGTCGGCATTCCGCGCGATGAGCAAGGCGGCATTGAACGTCTATGGTGCCATCCGTCGCGACGGCACGCAGCGGGCAGTCCTCGAATCGATGCAGACACGCATGGATTTGTACGAGGTACTCGGCTATCACGATTACGAGCGAAAACTCGACGAATTATTCGGTAACGAAAACAAGTGAGCAGGTCATGAGCGAAGCCAAAGCGCCGGCGGGATCCGGTTTCAAACCCAAGAAGTCGGTTGCTCTTTCGGGAGTGCCAGCCGGAAACACGGCGCTCTGTACGGTGGGTCGCACCGGCAACGATTTGGCCTATCGCGGTTACGACATTCTCGAGATCGCCGAGACCTGTGAGTTCGAAGAGGTCGCTTACCTGCTCGTGCATGAGCGCTTACCGAACAAAGCGGAACTGAGCGGTTACAAGAGCAAGTTGAAGAGTCTGCGCGGCCTGCCTGCCGCGGTCCGTACGGCACTCGAACAATTGCCGGCGGCCGCTCATCCAATGGATGTGCTGCGTAGCGGCGCATCCGTGCTCGGCTGCGTGCTGCCGGAGAAGGACGATCACAATGCGGCCGGCGCACGCGACATCGCGGATCGACTGATCGCCTCGTTGGGCTCGATGCTGTGCTACTGGTACCACTACTCGCACAACGGTCAAAGGATCATGGTCGAGACCGATGATGATTCGATCGGCGGCCACTTCCTGCACATGCTGCATCGACGCCCGCCAAGCGCCTCCTGGGTGCGCGCGATGCACACGTCTCTCAACCTCTATGCCGAGCATGAATTCAACGCATCGACGTTTGCCGCTCGCGTGATCGCTGGCACCGGGTCCGATATGTATTCGAGTGTCACGGGGGCGATCGGCGCGCTGCGTGGTCCGAAGCACGGCGGCGCCAACGAAGTCGCTTTCGAGGTGCAGAAGCGCTACGAGAATCCCGCCGCGGCCGCAGCGGATATTCGCCAGCGCATGGCTAACAAAGAGGTGGTGATCGGCTTTGGTCATCCCGTCTATACGATCGCCGATCCGCGCAACCAGATCATCAAAGGTGTTGCACAGCGGCTCGCGAAGGAAGCCGGCGACTTGAAGATGTACGATATCGCCGAACGTATCGAAAGCGTGATGTGGGAGATCAAGAAGATGTTCCCGAACCTCGACTGGTTCAGCGCGGTCAGCTACCACATGATGGGCGTGCCCACCGCGATGTTCACGCCGCTGTTCGTGA
>JAGRJB010000162.1 GCA_020442965.1 Pseudomonadales bacterium | reverse complement strand
AGCAGGAACGCGTGCGGATCCGTAAAGAGTTGCGCCAGGTGCGTCTCGGTCTCGAGCAAGACATCCGCGCGCTCGGGGCACGGATCAAACTCATCAATATCGTGATCGTACCCGCGTTGTTCGCCGCCCTGGCACTAGCCGTCGCGGCCCTACGGCGGCGGCGGCGCCACAGCAGCGCGACCCGCCCGAGTGAGCACGAGCGATGACCTCCCGTCGGCTTCTCGGCTTGCTGTTCGTGGGGTTGTTAGTAATCGGCAGCGCACTCTGGTTCGCAGGTCGGCAACCAGATCGCGCCAGCACCGTTGGCGATCCGGTGCTGCCGGATCTCAAGGCTTCCCTCAACGCGATCAAAGAGATCCGTCTAACCAGAGGGGACGGGTCCGCCGTCACACTCAAACGTCACGCCAATCATTGGGAAGTCGCGCAGCGCGGCTACCGGGCCGATTCTGGCAAGATCCGCAAGTTGTTGCTCGATCTTGCGGCGTTGACGGTACGAGCGGAGAAAACCGCCGATCCGAGTAATTACTCACGTATCGGCGTCGAAGCCGCCGACTCTGCCACGGCCAAGAGCACGGCTGTCGAAGCACTAACAGCAGACCGCAACTGGAAGATCTTGATCGGCAAGCAAGACTCACCACGCGCCGGGTTCGTACGTGTACCCGATCAGCGAGTCAGTCAATTGGCGGAACCCCTGATCACGATCGATCTCGACCCGAAGCACTGGCTGGATCGCTCACTACTCGATATTCCCGCGACCGCAATTCGATCCGTAACGGTCGTACCGGCCGAGGGCCCAGCGTACACGGCGGCGCGCGACCGGACCGGACAAGCTGACATGGTACTGGTCGACTTGCCGAAGCACGCGAAACTTGCGGCTCCCGACGCCGCCAACGCCGCCACCGCGGCACTGGCCAATCTCACGTTCGACGACGTACAAGAGCGCGATGCGATCGCGAAAGGCGCGACGAGCCGCGCAACTTATACGTTCTTTGACGGCCGCAGTCTCACCATTGCGGGCCGGCGCGACGCGGGACAAACCTACGTCGCGATCGTCGCTGCGAGCGATACGGAACTCACCGAACGCACCAAGGGGTGGGAATTCGAACTGCCGGGTTGGAAGTTCGATCAGTTATTCAAACCGCGCGCGGAACTGCTGGCAAAATAGCCTTGCGGTCTTGTCAGCGTGTGCGCGCGATCAGCGTCAGCGCAACCGTCGCCAGCACGGCGGTCGGAAACCAGGCCAGCAGGACCGGGCTGACGTCGAACACGATTGCGCCACTCTCAACCATGCGCTGCAACAGAAAGAACCCGATCCCTAACAGCAAACCAATCGCCGTGCGCGCACCACTTCCTGCGCGCATACTCCCCGACACGAACGGCACGGCTAACAAACAAGCGAAGAGGATTGCCGCCGTCCGTGCGATACGCGACCAGAACGCGAACACCTGTGGTCGCGCATCGAGGCCGTTCGCCTGCAAATTGGCGATCAGGCGCCAGAGTACTCGCGTCTCGAGCTGGCTCGGCTCGGCCACCGTGAGGCCGAGAAATTCCGAGCTCGTGCTGGCGGTGAACGTGCGCTCTCTTGCAGCGGTCGTGCTGACGGTTTCGTTGGCAAACCGCGACTCTGCGAAGTCACGCAATCGCCAACTGCCGTCGGCCAAGGCCTCTGCTCCCGCAGCCCGGGCGACCGCGAGCAACTCATGTCGTGGCGATAGCTCGAAGATCCGCATTCCGGCGAACTCAGCCTCACTCGATTGCTGCGCGACATTGATCAAAAGGCGACCGTCGCGCACCCACGCCCCACCGTGCCCGCCGAAGCTGACATTTGCGAACTTGCGAAACGCCTTTTGCTGTTTGGCCATCTGCTGCAGCGGCGGTCCCAAATATTCCCCAACCAGCACGGCAAAGCCAAAGAGCAGTAGCGCGCCCAACGCGACAGCTCCCGCTAGCCGCCAAACCGACCAGCCCGCGGCACGCATGATCGTAATCTCGCTCCCTCGTGCGAGCGTCCCGAGGCCCACCAGCGCCCCGATCAGGGCCGAAATCGGCAGCAACTCGTAGACCTGCTGCGGGATGTTGAGTGCCGTGAACCATAGGGCATCGAGAACGGTGTAGCTGCCAGTGCCAATGTCGTCCTGCTGCCCAACGAATATGAACAGGGCACCGAGCACCAGCAGCACGATCATGACGAGCACGACGCCGCCCAGCATCGAGCGAATGACATATCTATCGAGCAGAGTCATGCGGTCTCCGGTCTAGAGAACCTAAAGTTCGGTTACACTTTCGCACTTTGGCGGCTGCCGTTGCAATGACACGCGGATCTGCAGCATAGCTGCCGTCGCTGGAGCAACTCATGCAATTCGATACCTGGAAAGGCAAGGCTACTGACATTACGGCCGACTGCGTCGTGATCGGTACTTTCGAAGACGGCACATTGGCGCCGGATGCGGCCGCGATCGACCGTGCTTGCGACGGCCGAATCACACGCCTGATCAAGCGGGGCGATTTCAATTGCAAGCTGGCAATGACCTTCATGTTGTCGGAACTCGACGGCGTCAAGTCACCGCGCGTCCTGCTGGTCGGCCTCGGGCCACGTGCCGATTTCGGCCGCAAGCCGTGGCGCAAAGCGACCGCGGCCGCCCTGTTGCACGTCGGCCGCACGCAAGCCCGGAGCGTGGCGCTTGCCCTGCCCCGACCGGCCGCGCGCGACCTGGACGACCAGTTGTTTGGGCGGGCAACGGCCGAGCTGGCGGGCGCCGCGCTCTACAAGATCAACGATCTGAAGTCCGCCAAGAAGCCCAAACCGCCAATGCTCGACACGATCGTCGTTGCAGCGGCGCAAGCGGCCGCGCTCAAGAAAATCAAGGAAGGCTTCGCGCAAGGCGTCGCATCGGCAGCCGGGGCGGTGGCCATGCGCAACCTCGCCAATCTCCCGGGCAATGTATGCACACCAAGTTACATTGCCAAACAATTCGAGGCGCTGGCCAAACAGCACAAATCGATCACCACCAAGGTGTTAGGGCTGGAGGAGATCAAGCGCGAGAAGATGGGCTGTTTTCTCGCAGTTACACAAGGCAGTGACGAACCGCCGCGTTTCGTCGTGGTGGAGCACAAGCATCCGCGCGCCAAGAAGGCACCGACCGTCCTCGTTGGCAAGGGCATCACCTTCGATACCGGAGGTATCTCACTCAAGGATCCGCCGGCGATGGACGAAATGAAGTTCGACATGAGCGGCGCTGCCGCCGTGCTCGGTGCCTTCACGACGATCGGCGCGCTCAACCTGCCGCTGAACGTCGTCGGACTTGTACCCACTTGCGAGAACATGCCAAGTGGGCGCGCAATCAAACCAGGTGACATCGTCACCAGCGCTTCCGGTCAGACAGTCGAGATTCTAAATACCGATGCCGAGGGCCGGCTGATACTCTGCGACGCTCTGCACTACGCGCGACGCTTCGATCCGGAGGTCGTCATCGACATGGCGACGCTAACCGGTGCCATCGTGATTGCGCTCGGCTCGCACCACACCGGCGTGTTTGCGAACGACGACGCGCTGGCGCATGACCTCGTCAAGAGCGGGGTTCGCGCGGACGATCGAGCCTGGCAAATGCCGCTGACGGAAGAATACGGCGAACAGCTGAAGAGCAACTTTGCGGATTTCGCCAATGTTGCGGGACGCGACGGGGGCTCGATCACGGCGGCTGCATTTCTTGGCAAGTTCACCAAGGGCATGAAATGGGCGCACATGGACATCGCCGGCACCTCGTACGCGGGCGGCAAGGAAAAAGGCAGCACCGGCCGGCCGATGGCGTTGCTCACCGATTTCCTCGTGCGTCGTGCCGCGCGTTGATTTTTACGTCACCGATGACAAGCAGTCCGACGCTCGCCTGAAGCTGGCGTGTCGGGTTGCCGAGAAGGGCTACCTGGCGCAACAACGGGTGGTCGTCTGGTGCCAGGACGTCGCGATGTTGACGCGGCTCGACGAATTGCTCTGGACGTATCGCGACGGTAGTTTCGTGCCACACGATCCAATCGATGACGGCCACACGGAAATCGAGGCACCGGTCGCTCTGACAACCGGAGCATTGCCCGCGACACGGCACGATTTGTTGATCAACGTGTCGGATAAGGTGCCGAGCGCGTGGCAACGTTTCGAACGCATCGCGGAGATCCTCGATGGCGCCGAGGAAACGCGCAGCGCTGGTCGTGAGCGCTTTCGCCTGTATCGTGAACAGGGTGCCGATCCGGAAACCCACCAGATAGCCGGGCCGCGCGCTGCGGTCATACGAAAGTAAGTATGGACAAGGCCTACTCACCGCACGCGATCGAGCAGAGTCTCTACGAACGCTGGGAATCGGCGGGCTGGTTCACCCCGCACGGGGACGGGCCGTCCTACTGCATCATGCTGCCGCCACCCAACGTGACGGGCACCTTGCACATGGGCCACGCGTTCCAGCATACGCTGATGGACATCCTGACCCGCTGGCACCGCATGCGGGGCGATCGAACGCTGTGGCAGTCTGGCACCGATCACGCGGGTATCGCCACGCAGATGGTCGTCGAACGCCAACTGAACGCGGCTGGCAAGCACCGGCTCGACCTCGGCCGCAAGGATTTCGTCGAGCGCGTGTGGCAATGGAAGGAGCAGTCCGGCGGAACGATCACACGCCAAATGCGGCGCCTCGGTGCTTCAGTCGACTGGTCCCGCCACAAATTTACGATGGATGCAGATCTGTCGCTTGCCGTCACGGAAGTGTTCGTGCGCCTGCACGACAAGGGCCTGATCTATCGTGGCAAGCGACTCGTCAATTGGGATCCGGTACTGCTGACGGCGGTGTCCGATCTCGAAGTATTGGCGGAAGAAGAGCAAGGCAGCCTGTGGCATCTGCGCTACCCGCTGACCGACGGCTCGGGCCATGTCACCGTTGCGACGACCCGACCCGAGACATTGTTAGGCGACACAGCCGTCGCTGTACACCCGGATGATGAGCGCTACCGGGCACTCATTGGCAAACTGGTCAAGCTGCCGCTCACCGAGCGCGAAATTCCGATCATCGCCGATACCTATGTCGAGCCGGAATTCGGCTCCGGCTGCGTCAAGATCACGCCCGCGCATGACTTCAACGACTACGAAGTCGGCCTGCGTCACGACCTGCCGCAGATCAATGTCCTGACACCCGATGCGCGACTCAACGATAACGCACCGCCACGATACCGCGGACTCGATCGAGCAGCGGCTCGCAAGCAGATCGTCGCGGACCTGGAATCCGCAGGTTTGTTGGACCGCGTCGAGCCGCACAAGCTGATGGTCCCGCGTGGCGATCGCACGGGCGCGGCGATCGAGCCCTACCTGACCGATCAATGGTACGTCAAGATCGAGCCGCTGGCGTCGCCAGCCATGCGAGCGGTCGAAGACGGGCGCATCCGCTTCGTGCCCGGCAACTGGGACAAGACCTACTTCGAGTGGATGCGCAACATCCAGCC